>CAZAXJ010000036.1:0-7396 GCA_964489075.1 uncultured Candidatus Saccharibacteria bacterium | reverse complement strand
AACTGGTTTTTTGTCATGTAGTTCATCATCATTTCTAAAAAGGTCTCTCATATTAGCAGAAACCCCAAAAAACAAAACTCTCTTTTTCGTGTTTTTCTTAAGTGCTTCTGTTCTTGTATCATCTTGATTTAGAACAACAAATTCTCGAGATGACACGACTACTTCTGATAGCATTTTTGCAGTCGTATCAATTTCGCCAAACCTATCCATCTGATCACGCATAATGTTTAAAACAATTACTCCTCGAGGCTGGTGTTGTTTAATAAACTTAACTGCGTATGCTTCGTCTAACTCAAGTACCGCTATATCTTGTTTTAGGCCTCCTATCCAATTTGAGTTCTCAAGAAGAGTCGAAACTACTCCCCGAGTAAAATTGCTACCCGTAGGGTTCGTTAAAACGCTATGTTTTTTTGAAAGTACTTGGGTAAGCATTTTTGTTGTTGTTGTTTTACCATTAGTGCCACTAACTAAAATTACGCCATTTTTTAACTGACTTAAATTTTTATCCAAAAAATTAGGTGCTAAATTTTCGACTATCAATCCTGGTAATGCGGCACCACGCTTTCCCACAAGCTTTAAAACAAGCTGAGTAGTTTTTCCAATCCATAAAGCTAGTAAATTCACGGCCTTAGTTTACCTTACAAAACGGTTTCGAGCCATGCTTTTGCCTCTATTGTAGACTTAAACCACTTAATATCTTTATTACGCCTAAACCAAGTCATCTGCCTCTTTGCTAAGTTTTTATCGCTTTTAACAAAGTTTTCTAAACCTTCATCGAGTGACTCTTTATTTTCAATAACAGAACGCATTACTTTATATATTCCGGCCGACATCGCTTCATGATTCCAGCTGTATAATTCTGCTACCTTATATATCTCATCCAACACACCTTGTTTTACCATTATTTTGGCGCGGTCAGTTATTCTTGCCTCTAGTATTTCCTTGTCGAGATCCAGACCTATTACCAACGATGTTTCACTAAGATTCTTTTTTTGTGGGTGCTTACCATTTCTTAGCAAGGCCGAAATAAGATGCCTCTTGTTCTTGATATTTTCAGGCATCTCCATGCCTCGATCTTTAATTAATTTTTGCAATTCATCAACACTTAGCCCCTGTAGTTTCTGGCGTTCTTTATCTTCAGGTTCAACAAAAGTAAAATCATACAAAACCGCATCCACATATAGGCCAGTCCCGCCAACAAGTATTGGTAGTTTGTTTCTTTTTTTAATATCCAATATTACTTTCTCGGCATAACTTTTAAATTGGGCGACATTAAATTTTTCTCTCGGACCAACCAAATCTAAGCCCCAATGCTTAACTTCTTGTTGTTCTTTTTTTGTAGGTTTGGCTGTACCAATATCTAAATATTTATATGTCGTTCTTGAATCACAGGCAATAATTTCGCCGTTAAACTTTTTTGCAATATCTATACCGAGTGCTGTTTTACCACTTGCTGTTGGCCCGACAATAGCCAATAAATCTATTTGCTTGGCCACCATAAGTAATTTTCGAGTTTTCTTATATGTAAATCGACCATTCTAATGCCTTCTTCTTGAAGAAGCTTGGCTTGATAGTCCCTTCCACCTGGCCAAAATCCAGATGCCATACCACCTTTTGCGTTAACAACCCTGTGCCAAGGTAAGTTTTCATGGCCAAAATGCGCTATTTGGCCCACAACTCTAGCTGCCCCAGGGTGCCCACATAAAGCAGCAATCTGCCCATAGGTCATAACTCTACCGTGCGGAATAACGCCAACCAATTCATATATTTTCTGCTTAAAATCAGAGTTCATTATTACATTGTGGTATGAGTGGTTCGAGATTTGGCTTCGTTACGAACCGTTTTCAAAAAATTATCGATACTAATTGGTAGCGAAAGCTGTACTTTCAAATCTGATCTTACTCTAGGATTTGTTTTATCAGTTTCTAGTTCTTGCTCACCAATAACAATAGTGTAGGGTACTTTAGATTTTTCAGCTTCGCGAATCTTTTTACCAACACTTTCGTTACTATTATCTACAAAAATCCTCAGCCCAAGCTCTTTGGCATTTTCTGCTACAGATTCGGCATATTTAACTATTTCATCTGTTTGATTTACCGTTATTAGTCTAATTTGCTCTGGCGCTAACCAAACAGGAAAACGCCCAGCAGTGTGCTCTATATAAACGCTTAGGAATCTTTCTATAGATCCGAGTATTGCTTTATGCACCATGGCTGGCCGATGTTTTTGCCCATCCTCGCCAATATACTCAAGCTCGAATCTTTCTGGTTGGACAAAATCTAGTTGCACTGTTGCACACTGCCACCTACGACCTAATGCATCAGATACATAGATATCTATCTTGGGACCATAGAATGCTGCTTCACCAAGTTCAATTTTATAATCCAACTCTTCTTCTTTAGACACTTTTTCTATAGTCTCTTGAGCCATCTCCCATATCGCCGGATCTCCAAAATAGTTGTCTCCATCATCACGAAATGAAAGGTCAACGCTTAGAGGCATATCCAGAACTAAGTACATCTGTTTTACTATCCCTAGAATACCTCGCATCTCATCTTCGATTTGGTCATTACGCACAAACGCATGTGAATCATCCTGAGTTAGAGCACGTACCCTAGATAGTCCATGCAATTCACCACTCTTTTCGTCTCTATACATTGTCGTAGTTTCCATATATCGAATAGGTAAATCTCTGTAGCTCCTTGGCCTCGAGGCATATATCTGCGCAACGTGCGGGCAATTCATTGGCTTTAGCATGAATGTGTCATCTGATTCAACACTTGATACATCAAACCTTTCAGGATACTTATCAAAATGTCCTGATTTTTTGTAAAGTTCTACTCTAGTCATATGTGGAGCCCAAACAGCTTCATAACCTATACTTCTCTGAAGCTCCTCTGAAAACTTAACTAACTCATTACGAAGAACAGTGCCTTTAGGTGTAAATAATGGTAGCCCAGGACCAACTAAATCAGATATTACAAACAGATCTAGTTCTTGCCCTAATTTTCGGTGATCACGCTTTTTTGCCTCTTCTTGCATCCGTAGATATGTATCTAGTTCTTTTTTTGTAGTAAAAGCAACTCCGTAAAGCCTTTGCATCTGAGGGTTCCCTTCTTTGCCCCGCCAATAAGCACCGGCTACCCTTATAATTTTGAATGCACCTACATCAGAGGTTTTTTCAACATGAGGGCCTCTACATAAATCTGTGAATTTACCACTTGTATAGAAAGATACTTTGTCTATTTTTGAAATATTGCTAGGTAACCCCAGTTCGCTGGCATCAATGTCTTTAGCGCTGGTAGTTCCTTCTCTTTTAAGGTCATTTAAAAGCTCAAGTTTATATGGTTGTTTTGCTTCTTTTGCCCAATTTATTGCATCTTCTATACTTTTTTCACTTCTTTCAAACGCAAAACTACTTTTAATGATTTCATGCATTCCGCTTTCAATAGTCTTAAAATCAGCTTCAGATATCTTTGTTTTACCTAAATCAATATCATAATAAAAACCGTTTTCTACCACTGGGCCAACACCAAATTTAGCCCCAGGCCACAGTTTCCCTACTGCATCGGCCATAATGTGGGCTAAGCTATGTCTCATTGCATAAAGGTGTTCTTCTTGATTTTTTGACATTTAATTCCTCAAACGTTATCTGTTACTACTACTTTAAACTAAAATACAAAAACACACGAGTTTTACAGTACTTATTTGCTAAATACCGAACTACTCGTGTGTTTCTTTACAGGCTTTTTGCCTGTAACTTCTCATAATTTTCGACATTTATCTGGTCTCGCAGCTAGGTTACCCTATCAGATAAAGGATGTCTATTTGGATACAAGTGTTTGATCCACAATTATGAGGTTGCAAGGCTTTGTTTTACCTTTTAGTAAAACAACACACCTTTGCAAAACGACACCTGTAGACGCTAGTATATATATACTAGCTTTATATTACTAGTATAATCTTATCCACAGTTGTGGATACTTGTATTACTCCTCTGTTATTGCTATAGTTCCATAGCTGTTAATGTATATCTTGCAAGCTAGGCACAACTGTTTGCGAAATTTAAGGTTGAGTGTTGCGGGATGTGGCTTTTACCAAAGGCAAAATCAAATAGGTGCGTAAATTCCGACGTGGGTCCTTAGCTCATTTGGCTAGAGCGCTTCCTTGACGTGGAAGAGGTGAGAGGTTCGAATCCTCTAGGACCCACCAAAATGGTTAAAAATCGTAGAATGATAGTAGAATCATAACGCTAAAAATAAGCTTTAGTAGGGCTTATTTTTAGCCAAAACTGCAATAATAATTACATACACCCATTTAACAGAGGCAATAACCAAGCAGCAACACTTGACTTAAACAGTTGGGTAAGAGTACAATTAACAGGTTAAACGAGGCGTTTTGTTTGAGTAACAATTCACCGTTAGACAGCTTTCAGTTGTTCTACGAAGAGCTGCACTCATCAAATCAGTTTGTTAACCGCATTCGTCGAATGAGACGTGCGGCTGCTCAAGCTAATTAGATCAGTTCGAATAAGATGAAAAGGGCGAATCCACAGCGACTCGCCCTTTTTTCCACTCGATTTTTCTTAAGGGTTATGTCAATATATTGTCATGGTTTGCATATATTGTGGTAGTAAGACAAAAGTAACTAACAGTCGTCCTCAGTCGCGCTTGAGCCAAACTTGGCGGAGACGCGAATGTACACGATGCCATGCTGTATTTACGACCGAAGAGCAAGTTGTATACAATAATGCCTTGCGTGTAAAAAAAAGGAGCCAGCTTACAGAGCGCTTTAATAATGAAAAAATCTACTTGAGCCTGTTAAAAGCATCTGATCACCTTCCAAACGCTCCAATTTTAGCTACAAACTTAACCGAAACGGTGATAAGTAAGCTTTTAAAGCAAAAACCTATGTCGCCCATAATCTTAACAGAGAGAATTTCAGATATATCTAAGTCAGTTTTAAAAGCCTATGATGCAGCCGCTTTAGTAAAATACATGTCATTTCAAACCAAAATGCCAAGAACTAAAGACGTTAAAGAACACCTTAAATAAGGTTTTTTACTTCTTAACTGCTTTTTCTGTAACATCAAACTTCCCTATATATCTACCTATCATCAGGCGTGTTTGCGAATAAAGTGCCGCAAATGAGCTATAGCAGATGGTAGTTATAGGTAGTAACGCCCACTGCAATAATATGAATATCCTTCTGTGTGCCCTATAACGAGCCGGTTTTGGGGGTAAAAGTCGAATACTCAGATAAATACTGACAAATAATCCTATCATGGCAATGGTTTGTATTCTACTTGCTACCAAGGGCAGCTGATTCGCAATTAAGCTAGAGCTTGCTTGAGGTGTCAGATACAATGGCACAAACGCTGCTAGCAGAAGTAAAAGTGGTGCTGTGGCCCACGAAACATGGCCCTCAATCAATCTTACAGACTTTAAAAATAGATCGACTCTCGATACATTATTTTCTTTTCGCCAACCTGTATGTAAAACATATGCTACGTCACTTGCACCCCAAGCCCATCTCCTTAATTGAATAAATTGGGCTTTCAAGGTTCTTGCATAACCTTCTGCCAAAACCGCATCTTGATAAATAGGAACCAGTATAGGCTGAACATCGTGACGGCCATCATACCTAAAATATGTCCTCCAAAACTGATGGCCATCTTCTACGATGGTACGAACACTCCAAAAATCGGTATCAACTACTGTTTGCATACTTTGTGAATGCGCAGCAAAATTACGAAGTACGTGTGGTCGCAATGCCTGAACAAGCATCCAGAAAGAGTTACCCGAAGCAATAACTCTCATAGGTGCCGGAGCATCCCAAATGTTATTCATAAACATCGGTACAGGCTGAAACGAAGTCCGAATCGGATCCGAACAACCAATATACGCATAAGTAACTGCGGCAAAATACGAAGGATGTGGTCTATTATCCGAATCGAGCGTTGTAACAATCGTCTTCTTGTAGTCGATGCCTTTTAGATCAAGTATCTCTTTAGCTTTCCTACCAGTAAAAGTAATGTTACCACCTTTGCCAATAACTTCGTTAGGTATATCTTTCGGATGTTTTACGGCAGACATATATAGAAAATTGTTTCCGTATTCACTCACTAAATCGGTTGCTAAATTTTCAATCTCTGCACCGCCTCTTTCTTCGTATGCAAGAAAAAGCAAAACTTTATGCATATTATAGCGAGAATTAATGACACTTTTTATTGTTGGTTCAATAACATCTCTGGTTTCGTTATAGGCAGCGATAATTACGACATGATATATGTCATCTACTTTAATTTTTTGCTCACGAATCTGCATAATGCTAAGGTTTTTTATATGCCACTTCGGTGTACTCCTTGGATGATCTTTAATCATATTTCCAGATTCATCCAATTCTTTAAGAAGCTTTACCCAGTCGAGTTTAAGCTGTTTTTGCATTGTCCGGTATCCTTGAACCATGCGAACATTCATAGCAATAGCTTTTAAAAACCAAACTATTAAGTAAGCAATAATAAAGAATGCGGCCAATGTTGGGCTAATAATACTTAAAACTGCCGGAAGCGCCAATGTCGACCAACTTAAGAATCCAGGCAGTATTTCAAAAAAACGATACGTTTTGTCGCGATCCTTAACAAGAGGAATTTCTATTGCATTTGTTTTCATGGGCTATTGTAAGTTAAGAATAGCGCTACTTACGATTAAGTTAAATAGCAAAGCAACAATAGTAAGCGATAAAATGACAATACTCAGAGGTCTTTTAATAAAATAAACTCTCGCACTGATAAAAATAGCCGCAACAGCAATGACGACCGCAAACACAGCAAAACCATATAGCTCGGTCGTACTACCCCTTTCAAAACCTGCTAAACCGAGAGCTAATTGATAGCGAGTAATTGCTATGGTTTGGCTCGTATCTAATCTTAAGATTACTGATATGACATTAAATAATGCCCCTAAAGAAACGATTAAATTTAAAAATAATATAGGTCTGTCTTGGAAATACTTCTTCGAAAATAGTTGCATAAATAATTTGTCGTTGACCCTACCATTATACAGATGTTTCAAAAAATTGTGGTGCGGGTATCGGGAATCGAACCCGACGCTCAGCCTTGGGAAGGCTACATATTAGCCACTATACGATACCCGCAGTTTGGAGCCACCTTGGGGATTCGAACCCCAGACCCCCGCTTTACGAAAGCGATGCTCTAGCCAACTGAGCTAAGGTGGCATATACGGATATGAGTATAACCCTTTTGCAATCTGCAGGCTAAAACCATTAAACTATATCGTAATGGATGTGCCCAAAAAATATCTGCACGACCGGTTAGTGTTGGCCTTGATTACGGCTCTTTCAGTAGTTACAGTTATTGGCTTAAGCATTGTTTTTC
>CAZAXJ010000035.1:0-7485 GCA_964489075.1 uncultured Candidatus Saccharibacteria bacterium | reverse complement strand
GTGGTAACCCCAGAAGAATTTATGGGCGAAGTTATCGGCGATTTAAACAGTAAGCGTGGTCGTATTGAAAGCATGGAAGATCTTCCAGCAAACATTAAAGAAATAACTGCGTTTGTACCACTTGGCGAGATGTTTGGCTACACGACTAACCTAAGGAGCAATACAAAAGGTCGCGCGAGCTCAAGTATGGAGCTCGATCATTATGCCGATGTGCCAAATCACGTAGCCGAAGCCATTATCGCTAAAAATGCAAAGAATTAAGGACGTTTTGAATGCCTCAAATAGAATATTCTCCAGACACAGTATTTGAAAGAAATCTTGATCGAGCACTAACTTTAGGTAGTTGGATTTTATTGTTTGCAGCACGGGCAAAGCATACAGCCGAAACAGTAGTAGGGAGAACTCAAAAAACACTTACTTTTAATGGAAAAACTTACTTAGTTGAAGAAGATGGTTTCGTAACATTCGATCGCTCAAGCGATTCGGCCATACAAGAATTTGAAGACTAAGCAGTTAAACTCGGTGCTGTAAAGTAAAAAAACTCTTTACAAACAGGGGCAATATTAGGTAAACTAACTAAGTCTGTACGTAGACGGTTATTGCCGTATGCGTCAAAAATTTATCACTATAAGGAGAAAAAATGGCAGATTTCGATCGAAGCAAGCCACACGTGAACGTCGGTACTATGGGTCACGTTGACCACGGTAAGACATCACTAACCGCTGCTATCACTATGACGCTTTCAAAGCGCCTACCAAGCGAAGTTAACAAGCCTGTTAACTACGACCAAATTGACAATGCACCTGAAGAAAAGGCACGTGGTATAACCATAGCTACTTCTCACCAAGAATATGAAAGCGAAAAAAGGCATTATGCACACGTTGATATGCCTGGTCACGCTGACTACGTAAAGAACATGATTACCGGTGCGGCTCAAATTGATGGCGCCGTGCTTGTTGTATCAGCTGCAGATGGCCCAATGCCTCAAACGCGTGAGCACGTTCTTCTTGCAAAGCAAGTTGGTGTTCCAAGCATCCTTGTTTATTTAAACAAGATGGATCTTGCAGATCCAGAATTAGTTGAGCTAGTTGAAATGGATGTTCGTGAGCTTCTTGCAAAGTACGACTTCGATGAAAACGCCCCAATTATTAAGGGTTCGGCTACAAAAGCTATCGAAGGCGACGAAGCAGCTATGGACTCAATAATGGAACTTGTTAAGGCAATGGATGACTACATTCCAGAGCCAAAGCGTGATCTAGACAAACCGTTCCTAATGCCAGTCGAAGATGTTTTTTCAATCAAAGGTCGTGGTACGGTTGCTACTGGCCGTGTTGAAACTGGTGTTGTTAAGGTTAACGAAGAAGTTGAAATTGTCGGAATCCGCGACACACGTAAAGTTGTTGTAACTGGTGTTGAAATGTTCAAGAAGAATCTTGATCAAGGTCAAGCTGGCGACAACGTTGGTGTATTGCTTCGAGGCGTTGAGCGTGATGATATCGAACGTGGCCAAGTACTTTGTAAGCCAGGTTCAATTACACCTCACACAGAATTCGATGCAGAAGTTTATATCCTTACAAAAGAAGAAGGTGGTCGACACACTCCATTCTTTAAGGGCTACAAGCCACAGTTCTACTTTAGAACAACTGATGTAACGGGCGAAGTTGAACTTCCTGCCGACAAAGAAATGGTTATGCCTGGTGACACAATCACCTTTAAGGTAAAACTACTTGCCCCTATCGCTATGGAACAAGGCTTACGCTTTGCTATTCGCGAAGGTGGTCGTACTGTTGGTGCTGGTGTAGTTACAAAGATTAATAAATAATCTTTGTAGTAAGTGTAAATACATATAGCGTATTTCAAAAAAAGCCTCAAACGAGGCTTTTTTTGTTGTTAAGTTAACCTTCAGTTTATTGGCGTAATCTACTATTATTAATAGTAAGAGTTGCAGCAAAAAAGAATCTTAAAGGGTAACTAGATGGGTAAAAAGAAAAATTTTGTAATGGTAGCAGGTAATCCGCGCAGCGGTACTACTTTTGTTGGCAAGATGCTGGCGATTCCACGCGATGTGATGTATTTGGCCGAGCCTTTTAACGTAGATAAGGGTTTAGTCGCTGGTGTTGAACATCAATTTCCATATATAAGCGAAACATCAAAAGATGTACTCAGCTTGAATCACAAAAAGGCTGTTGATGAATTTATTAATGGCGAATCAAAACTCACTAACGAAAAGAACAGTAGCGAAGAACCAAAAAGTGCAAAAAGGCTTTTTGGCGAGGCAGTTTTTGGCACCAGAAACAACTACGAATACAAAATGCTACATATGAATCCGCTTATAAAAACAGGAATAATTAAAGATCCGACAGCAAGTTTGTTGGCAAACTATGTACATAATGTGCACGATATCCCTGTAGTTATTGTTTTAAGACACCCCGGTGCTGTAGTCGCTAGTTTTAAGAAACTAAATATAAATCACGAAGTTTCTAAGCTACTAAATCAACCCGCACTAAAAGCAGATTATCTTGGGACGCTCTTAAAAAATGTAAATTATAAAAATTTTGACCTGATTGAACAAGCTGCTTGGCACTGGAATTGTATAAACCATATTTTGCTGGATTTTGCTAAAAAGAATAAAAAGATGATTGTTGTTCGGCACGAAGATTTATCACAGAATCCCATCGAAGAATTTAGAAAATTGTACGAAAAACTTGGTCTACACTTTAGCGATCGAGTTGAAAGAATTATTGCCGAGCACACAGCGGCGCATAACCCAGTTGCAGCGGCTGAAGGTGAATGGCATCAATTAAAGCGCAACAGCCGCGAAAACATACATAGATGGCACAAGGTGTTAAGCGACAAAGAAACAGAGATAGTTAGGGCAATTACCGCTAAGATTGCTGACGAATTCTATGTCAAATCAACTTGGCAACCCCAATACGTTCCCGTGCGCTAGTAAAAAAGAACAAAAATTATATAATATGTTTATGGAAGATGAAAACGGCTGCCTTCGCGAAGCTGTTTTGGCGAGCAAGAAGGCAAAAGAATACAGCGATAATGAACTGCTCGAACAGTTTAGGATAGGCATTGGTAGAACTTTCGGTTGTAATACCGAAGGTTGCCATATGCTCTACGGACCACACAGATCGGTCAGTACTTCGGAATCTATAGGCGAGTGCGCGGTTTTAGGTAGCTTAGTAGCAAACTATAAAGAATCCAAGTATGCTAAAGAACTGATTCGTGGCACAAACCAGCCAGACGTAAGGTCGGCATTTTCTGATGTTTGCCGAGAGTCAAGTACTGATAATAACTATGATGATTTAAAGCCAAAAGACATACCTACTCTTGAAAAAACTAACTAAAACAGATATACTTTCGTCTGTAAATTAATTGTAGCGACAACTCGGCCAGACTTTAGCAATATGCAAAGAATCGAGCAGAGGTTACGTTACAGGGAGTTATAAAATATGGCTGATGCAGCCCCAACCCAACGAATTCGTATCCGTCTTAAGGCTTACGACCACAAAGTAATCGACCAATCAGCAAAGCAAATTGTCGATACTGCGCTGCGCACTGGTGCAACTATTGCAGGTCCAATACCTTTGCCAACTCGCAAAACTGTTTACACAGTGGTAAAAAGCCCACATGTGTACAAAAAAGGTCGTGAACAGTTCGAAATGCGTGTCCACAAGCGTCTTATTGACATCAGCAACCCAACTCCTAAGACTATCGATAGCCTTATGAACCTTTCTCTCCCAGCCGGTTGTGACGCCGAAATAAAGATGTAAACAATAAGCCGCGGCAACACCGCAGTTTTTTGATGCTATCATTAGATTAATGTAGGAGACCAAAATGGGTTTATTCAGTGTAAAGGCAGAAAGTCCAGAGCAGCTAGAGAAATATATTTCTGTGAAATCCCAAAGTGGTGATAGGGGGGTTCAGTATGGGGACACAATTTATCTAACAAGCGCAGAGTCGAGCGGGCTTTATGCATACGATCAAGAAATCACTGAAAACAATCTTTTTTTACTAGAAAAGAAAATTAAAGGCGAAAGCGAAACAGTTTTAGTCGGCAAACTTGGTTTTATTGCTCTTGGTAGAAAGTTTGGTAAGGCAAGACAGTTTATAGATATACGAGTTCCAATTAAGACAGAAAGTTCAAATGGGTATAACAAGGTAGATTATAGGCGTAGATATTATCCAACAGATGAGTATACTCACGAAGAAGGGCTATACAGTGTGCCCGATGATATAGCACTTCAAATTGCCGCTAGAGCCGTTTATGACGTTGCTACAGGGCAAGCGGACGCATATAAGGATGATTATGCTGAAACAACACATGCATATGATGCTTATCAAAAAGAACTACGTAATTTGCTAGAAGATCTTATTTCTGAGTTCAGAAAAGGTCGTTAATTCAAAAAGTTATTAGTTTAAGGTGTTAGGGTAATGGCGGTAGATAGTTTAGAATTAGCTGGCAATGAATTTCTTGATGAATCACTAGAGCTACAAGATAATTTTAAGAGCAAGAAAAAGAAAAGATCCAAACTGAATATTGGTATAGGCAGCTATGCTATGGGCGTGGCTGCTTCACTTGGATGCTTGACAAGCCAAAGTGAAAGCCAAGAAAAGCAAGTCATTGGCGCTGCCACAACTGCTTTGCTTATAGGCGTTTCTACGCTACTTTTTACTTCCGAAGAAGAAATAAATTCAGACACAAACACTGAATTTACCCAGATCGAGATATTGCAAAACGATACAAACAAGGTATAGTAGCAATTACTTAATTGAGTGGAGTTGAACATGAGTGAAGCTGCTAGTGTTGAGTCTACGCCCTTTGATTTAGAACAAGAGATTCAGGAAGCTATTCCTGAACAATGCAAAAACTGTGAACTAGCCAAACTAATGGCAGATGTAGTGCTACGTGAGTTGCCAGAAAATTTTGCAGCCAGAAAAGACGAAGTAAAAAATAAGATTAAAGAATACTGCCCAAAAGGGCCTAAGCAACCTAGCGATTCAATTTCAATAGGAACGTGCGGAAACGGGTTCGATTATGACATCGCGCCTGAAAAAAGCTACCATCGCTAAATAGTTATTGCCATGCCGGCAATGGCAAGATTTAGTAATAAAGCTGGCGCCGCGTAACTGCCAACTAGCCATCTTAAAGACGGCTTTTTATTTTTAGTTAGGTTAGATAATATCCAGCCTACAATTAAAACCAAGGGGAAGCCAAAAACAACGTATCCTGTCGCTAGCATTGCAACATTAGCAACATCGCCAAAAATGAACAATAAAATACAAAGTAAGAGTGGGCTCAAGGCAGAAGCAAAAATGATTATTACAGCACTTTTGTTTGTGAGCTTCATAACCAGATAGTATCACATTAAAATGCTTATGGTTTGGATTATTCGACAGTGGTGGTACACTTCAGATATCAAGTAAAGGAGAAACTATGCAAAAAGACCTTAAAGGTGCAGCTTGGGCGCTTGGTTTGTGGGGCGTACTATCTGTAATTTTTGGGGCACTTATTTTGGCGTGGCCAGGAATCACGCTTAAGGTGTTCCTAGTTATCTTGGGTATTTACTTAGTGGCAACAGGTTTAGTAATGCTTGTTGGTTCGCTAGTAAATCGCGAAGGTAGGTGGATTGGTGGTACTTTGGTGGGAATTGTAAGTGCTATTGCAGGTTTGTATGTATTTTCGAACCCGCAGATCAGCGGCTTGGTAGCCTTAAGCGTAATTGCGCTTTGGGCTGTAGCAGTTGGAGTACTACAAATAGTAGACGGCTTTGAAGGCAAGAACAACTGGGCAAGAATTATTGCCGGTGTTGTTTACACCTTGTTTGGCTTATACATTTTTGCAAATCCAGCAGGTGGCGCAGTAGCGCTAGTATGGCTTGTTGGCCTTAGTACTATTATTGGTGGAATTGCTTTGATTGTTACTGCTTTCGAAGCAAATAGTGCAAGCAAAAAACTTAACGGCGCTAAAAAAGCCTAAAGTTTAACAAAAACAATAAAAACCGCGGCAAATGTCGCGGTTTTTAATTTAATAATTAATAATTGCTACAAAGTAAAATTTATTATAAAATAAATCAAATAAGTAGCAGATTCGGTATGACAACACTTACAACAGGGCAATTCAACGAAAAGTATCGGTGCGAAGAACAAGAAGAGCGGGAAATAGCCTTTAACGATGGAGCTTCAGCGATTGCACTTGGGGCAATGGCTACTTTATTAGCCGGCGTGTCTACTCTTAAAGAAGGTATTGAAATAAGCGATATTCCTGCATATCTTGTAACTGCCGGTTGCTTGGGTGTAGCATATTCGCTAAATAAAAGCCGTAAACAACATAAAGCCAAGGCAGAATCCCTTGCAAACCTAGAGTCTTAATTTTTTGTTTCGTTTTTATTGACACGTCTGGCATAATTAAACAAAACAACTCGAATTTTTTGAGTTCTACTGCAAATCAAAATTAATTTTAAAAAGTTTAGAAGGGTTTTTGCGTATGAGTAAAAAACAAATCAAATATTTGTGTGTTACTGGGGGTGTACTATCGGGGGTAGGTAAGGGTATAACGGCTGCAAGTATCGGTGTTATTTTAGAAGCACGCGGTTACAAAGTATCGATTCAAAAATGTGATCCATATTTAAACACCGATGCAGGCACGCTAAATCCGGCCGAACACGGCGAAGTTTTTGTTACAAAAGATGGCGCCGAAGCAGACCAAGATTTAGGCCACTATGAGCGGTTTTTAAATATTGAACTTACAAAAGAAAGCTCGCTTATGAGCGGCAGGGTGCTCAGCAAGGTCATCGCAGACGAGCGAGCCGGCAAATATTTAGGCAAAACCGTGCAGATAATTCCGCATGTTACCAATGCCATGCAAGACTTTATAATTGAAGCCGCAAAAGGCAGTGATGTGCATATTATTGAAGTTGGCGGCACAGTTGGCGACTACGAAAGCCTTGCCTTTATAGAAGCACTAAGGCAGCTTAAGAACAAAGTTGGGCACGCAAATGTTTTGTATACTCACGTTGTTTATTTACCCCATTTAGATGCGAGCCAAGAAATCAAAACAAAACCTGCCCAAAACGCGCTTCGAGATTTACGCGAGGCTGGAATCCAGCCAGATATTGTATTCGCTAGGGCAGATAAGCCTGTAAATCAGTACGTACTCAAAAAAGTTAGCCTATACAGTGATGTGCCGCTTGAGGCAGTTGTGCCCTTGCCTACTGTAAAGACGGTTTACGAAGTACCACTTATTCTAGAAAAACGGGATATCGGCAATCTAATTTCACATCAACTTGGTCTTAAAGGTAAAAAACAAGACTTAAAAGCTTGGCATGGCCTAGTTAAAACAATCCTCGATACAAAACTTCCTGAAGTAAAAGTTGGGGTTGTAGCAAAGTATCTAGATCATCAAGATACATACACTAGCGTTGTCGAAGCCTTAAAAAGTGCCATCTGTGCACATAAAAATAAGTTAATAATAGT
>CAZAXJ010000034.1:0-7533 GCA_964489075.1 uncultured Candidatus Saccharibacteria bacterium | reverse complement strand
AATATAGTTTGGTAACTATAATATACATATGAGCGAGCAAAATTTTGAAGAATCGGCCAAGCAAGAACTTGATGAAAATGAAGTTCATAACCGTAATGCCAAAAAAATGACAAACGATACCTACTGGGAGCTCCAAAGGTCAATAGAAAACTTTGGTATTACTGGTTCGGAGTCTATAAAAAACTGGTTCGAAAACCACATAACAGAAACCATACTTACAGAGAAGATACACACTAATAAGATTTTGCTAAGTCGTATCATAGTCACCGTTGATCAAGGCGAGCTTATTGAAAACGTAGGGCATCAAGGATGGATTGAAGGCAGTTCGCATGCTTATGTGCCTATAGAGCGCACAGGTACTCAGCCGTACGAATTTTTACTGGTATTAAATGATGCTGACGAAAGAGTTTCTCTGGCAAAAAAGCTAGAAAAACTACAAAATTACCAAAATGTCTCGGATATAGAAGACGAGGCCTATATAAGCACTCGCGTTAAAGAGTTATATATGTTGGCGCCGTTCAATGTTGTTTTACACCCTTACTCAATCACTGCTAATCCACTTTTTTTAGAATCTCCAGAAACCGAAGGTACTACCCAAATTGTTTGGAGGGATGACGAACATGGTTCTTTGTTTGCAAATGATCGGGCGCAACACGAGCCCTTTATTTTTAACGCGGACCCAAACATGTCTGATTTGTATTTTGGCTTTGACAGATGGGATAGCACGGACTTGCAAAAATCGGTATGGACCGTTTGTCGCTGTATCGGGCAGCATTTTGCACAGACTCTATACGAAAAGACATGGGCTGTTAACATGGCTCTCGAACGAATTCAGCCTCCACTAGTCAGGCCGGATGATACTGATGAGGGATATATTTTGTATTCTGAAATTAGGCGAGCCGTTCCACGGGCTGAATAGCAGCATCTTTTATGCCGTTTATGTTGAACGTGCCAAATTTAGTACGGTGTAGCTTAATCACTTTGTAGTTGAGTTTGGCAAACGTGCGACGGATTTGGCGGTTACGGCCTTCGTGCATACGTACTTCGTACGTAAAAGGTAGAGTTTTTAGGGTAGAGTTTATAGGCAAAATCGCAAGCTTGCTTAAACCATCTTCTAACTCAACACCTTTTGTCGTTATTGCTTTCAAATCATTTTGAGCTAAAGGCTTGTCTAAAGAGACTAGATAAACCTTTTCTTTATTATATTTCGGATGTGTTAATTCTTGGTGCAACTTGCCATCATTTGTTAGCAATAATAACCCACTGCTGTCTTTGTCGAGTCTGCCAACTGGGTTCAGGTTGTGGTATTGCTTGGGTAGAATATCATAGATCGTTTTACTACCTTGTCCGTTACGGCTACAAATATAGCCGGCAGGCTTATTAAAAAGAATCGTTATTTGTGCTTGTTGTAGTTCTAGTTTTAGGCCGTCTAGAAGAATAGTGTCAGTTTCTAAAACTTGCTGTCCTCTTGTCGCCAACTTGCCATTAACCACTATCCTGTTTTGACTAATAGCCTCGTCAACAGCGCGCCTACTCAAACTATGACGTTCAGCAATAAATTTATTTATCCGCATCTCTTGATTAAGAATACAGAGTTTTGTTTTTAGATTCTATAAAGCAAACTGTGTTGGATTATTTGGGTCGGGTTTTTCTTGAGTTTCTTGATCTGGGAGAGGAGTACCTGGGTTTTCTGGTGTGACTTGTGGGGTTGGTTCGCTTGGTTGTGCCGAGTTAGCCATGTTTTCGTCAGTTACACCCGGTATTTGTGTGGCATCAATTTGTTCGAGCGGGGCTGGCTCAGCGGTTGGCGTTGGTCCGACAATTGGGTTTGACGAAACCGGTGCGGCCGAATCAACTACTGCTCCTACATTTGGATTAACTACGGGTGTATTGGCAGCTTCTTCTGCCATTTCTTTTTCGTACAGTTCATTTATATTTGGTTGCCCTGTCGGATCGTTAATAGGTTCTATAACTTTCTTCCGTGCAGAAGGAGCATCAGGTACGTTTTCATCCATGGTTCTTGGTATGTTTGCCGCTTGCGGTTCGCTAACGGGCGGTGCTGAAACTACCGCCGGTTCAGACTTTGGTTCGTCTGCTAATGGTTTTGCATCGGGGCTTGGTTCTAACATTGGTTCAGTGTGAGTTGGCTCGGTAGTATCGGGTGTGTTAAGAAAACTTTCGATTTGTCCTGATACCTCTGCCTGTTCGTTTTCTGTAGTGGTGGCTGAGTCAGCTCCTGCTGAGGGTGCTGTGATAGCTGAACCGTCGGCAGGTGTCCCACTTATAGGGTTGATTACTGGTTGAGACGAAGGCGTCGGAGTTTCTGCTACTGGTGCAGTATCCGCTATCGGTGTCTCTACCGTGACAGCTGCTTCTGGTGCAACTGGTGCTTCTACTGCAGCTGCAGTAACGGGGGCAACAGCGGGGGTAGCCTCGGCTTCAGTATTTGTTGGGGTTTCTGTTGGTGCTTCAGGTCCGTGGATCATGTCATGAACTACCCTTGCAACGTCTTCCAAAGTAACTTGGCTTTTTACTAAATATTTATCAGCGCCAAGCTTATCGGCACGATCTTTATCGTCCATTTGGCTAAGCGCGGTCATCATAATAACTTTTGTATTACGAGTTTCGGGTGTTTGCCTTAATATATCAAGCATGTCAAAGCCGCTGATTTTGGGCATCATAACATCACTTATAATAAGATCTGGTTTTTCTTTTACAGCAAGCGCAAGCGCTTCCTCTCCATCATTGGCAGATACTATTTCGTAACCTTCTGCCAAGAGGCGTTCACCATAAATTTCACGTAGGTTATTGTCGTCTTCGACAAGCATTATTTTTGGCATAGTAGAAGTTCTTTCGCTTACCTTTCTTATGTTTACTGGTATTGTAGCATGAGCGTTTTAGAAGTGGTTAAACATTTGTGTTAGGCGATACTATATTTGGTGATTGAGTTGCTTCTTGTGCTTGTAGTTCGGTTGCTTTTTCGGTTGAAAGCCGAGGGAGATTTATTAAGAAGATACTGCCCCGTCCAAGTTGGCTTTCAACCCAGATTCGGCCGCCATACAGCTCAACGATTTTCCTACAGATGAACAAACCTAGCCCAGTACCACCGATGGTGCGGGTTGCTGTGTTGTCTACGCGGTAAAATTTTTCAAACAAATGCGGAGCATCCTCGGGTGCAATGCCACCTCCGGTGTCTTGAACACGAATCTGCACGACTTTATCATCGCCTGTCAGCCCAAGGGTTATCTTGCCGCTTTCGGTGTATTTTATTGCGTTATCAAAAAGGTTTGTTATTACTTCGCGGATTCTATCAGGATCGACATGCACATAATACAAGGGCCTTACTATTTTTTGTTGGGTACCGGTGCCACTAATATCAACGGTCGGTCCACCGCTGCTCCCTATTAAGTAGTCTAAAACCAGACCCTTTTTCTGAGCTACGAACTTTACATCCTCGGCAAGCGATTGTAAAAAATCGCCCATTTCAACAACCTTAGGGTGGTTCTGCAGTCTGCCATCTTCGGCTTTAGCACTTGTGAGAAGATCTTGAAACAGTTTACCTAAATTTTGAGTGCTTGCATGAGCTTTTAGTAGGTAATCACGGGCTTTGCTGTCGATTTTGCTAACGCGATCGTTCATAGCAAGCGCCAGATAGCCTTCGATTGCTGCAACAGGCGTTCTCATTTCGTGGCTTGCAGTGCTAATAAATTCAGCACGTTGATGCTCTGCTGCTCGCTCTTCGCTCACATCACGAAATATCGCAACGGCCCCAGTTACTTCTTGGTCTTGATTGATTAAAGCACTTACATTTATATCTACAGCGAGCATTTTGTTACTTTTTGAAACTAAGTAAGCCTTAGTATCGCGCAGCGGTATTGCCTCTTCAAATATTTTTTCGAATGGATTATCGGCGTCTGAATAAGGCTCGTTTTTATCATTTACAAGGCGGATAATCGATTTGTAATTAAGGCCAAGTGCATCTTTTATAGCCCAACCTGTAATTTTTTCAGCGGCTGGATTGAAGAGCTGTATGGTTTTGTTAGCGTCAATAAGCATAACGCCGTCATCGATTGCGCTTAGTATGATATCTGACTTAGCTTTTTCGTTTTGCAAATCACTAGCCAGCATGCCCAATTTTGGAGCTGCTTTTGAGTTTTTGTTATTGATTCCGAACATACGGGGCTAAGAGCTCCCACCGCTAGTTGTAGCCATAAGCAATATTATAGAACAAACTTCTCTCTTCTGTGTCATCAATTGTGCTACTTTGTGCTGACAAAGTAGCACAAAGCTCTTTTGGCTACTTTTTGTTCGATGGTGCAAGACACTTGTCAAAGTGTACAACAGCCTGTGGGGCTCCCTATCGGTCTGCCCAAATTCAAAAAAACTACAGGTGTTATATAATGTAATCCGGTTAAGAACTACGGTTTTCTATATTTCTTAAAGCAAAGCCTGCTTGTTTGAGCAGTATATTAATTTTTAACAATGTAAAATATTATGACGTGGTCCCTTCGTCTAGTGGTTAGGACGCCAGGTTCTCATCCTGGTAACACGGGTTCGACTCCCGTAGGGATCACCAACTTTAGAGCCTCACTTTTTGTGGGGTATTTTTGTAAAAACAACAGTGCAAGTTATAGGAATTAAGCGTAGACTAAAGTGCATAAATGAGGAGGGTTTTATGAAAATAAGCACCGTTATGATCGGTAGTGAAAACCCAAAAAAACTTCAACAATTCTATTCAAAATTTTTAAACAACATTGTATGGGAGCAAGACGATTGGCTTGCGTATGACGTAGGTGGGGTTGGTCTACTTATTGGCCCGCATAACGAAGTTAAAGGAACTAACAATTCCCCAGGACGTGTAATGTTCAATATTGAAACCGAAGAAGTCGAAAAAGAATTTTTGAGAATTAAAAACACTGGTGCCAAAGTAGTTGCCGAGCCTTACCACCCTGGTGAAAGCCCAGATATGTGGCTTGCGACATTTGCTGATACTGACGGAAATTACTTTCAGCTTGCTAGCCCGTGGAAAGAATAGTTTTATTAGTCGAAAAAATTTTTGCAGAGTAGCCTGTGCTTGTATAATTTAGATACCTTTAAGTGGAGATGCAATGAATACAGACAAAAGCAGTAACCCAGCGTTATCTAAAGCTGTAATTGAGCGACTAGAAGCACTAGAATCTAGCAAGAAGGCGACAATCACAGGAACATCATTAAAGACACTGCTCTTTTTGATGATGACATTTGCAGCAGGCTTTTTTGGTTGGCAAGCCGCCACGTCAGGCTCTGCTTCTATGGGCATTATTCTTATTGCTAGTTCAGTCATTGCACTTGTAGCCGCTCTCGTAACCGCATTTATGCCACAATTCGCCGCATTTGGCGGGAGCATTTATGCCCTAGCTCAAGGATACGTTTTGGGTGCTATTTCGCAAATCTACAATGTTCAGTTCGATGGTATAGTGTTGCAGGCAATTGGTCTTACAGGCGCCATTTTCTTTGTAAGCTTGTGGTTTTTTCAGGCAGGGTTAATCAGGGTTACTGATAAGTTTAGGATTGGCGTAATTATTGCGACGCTTGGAATAGGGCTATTCTACCTAGTTTCGTGGATTATCAGCTTGTTTGGTGGTTCAACTTTTGCCTTTTCTGACGGTGGAACAGCCGGAATTATTTTTAGTTTAGTTGTTGTTTTTGTAGCCACGCTCAATTTGTTTTTAGATTACGACATGATCCAACGCTTCGAGAAACAAGGAGCTCCAAAACAATTTGAATGGTATGGGGCATTTGCACTCATAGTCACGATTATTTGGTTATATATCGAAGCCCTGCGATTGCTTGGCCGCATAAGAGGCTAGCCTGTAATGGCGAACGAGCCACTGGCCGAACAAATGCGCCCCACAACTCTTAATGAAGTTGTAGGGCAAACCCATATTGTTGGCGATGGAGCCCTAGTTGATCAAATAGTTCAGAGTAAAAAGCCAGTAAGTCTTATATTATGGGGTCCTCCGGGTAGTGGTAAAACAACGCTTGCCCGAATAGTTGCTTCGGAAACAAAGGCCGATTTTATTGAAATTAGCGCTGTAACAGCTGGAATAGCTGATGTAAAACAGGTTATAAAGCGAGCTGAAGAAAATCAACGCTTAGCAATGAGAACAGTTCTGTTCGTTGACGAAATACATAGGTTCAATAAAGCGCAACAAGATGCCTTTCTGCCCCATGTCGAAAACGGGCTTATAGCGCTAATCGGAGCTACTACCGAAAACCCTAGTTTTGAAGTGACTACTCCTCTTTTATCAAGAAGTCGAGTAGTAGTACTCGAGCCACTAGCTAAGGAAGATATCATTACTATTTTGCGCCGTGCTGCAAAAAGAGTTGGTGAGACTAAGCGGGTCGACAAAAAGACGCTAAACTACATTGCCGAGCTTTCTGCAGGAGACGCTCGTGTAGCGCTTGGAAATTTAGAACTGGCTCTTGAACTGCAAAAAGGTAAAATCACGCCTGAAGTGGCTAAAATGGCCGCTCAACGTAAATTGCCAGGCTACGATAAGGCCGGCGAGCAACACTACAATATCATTAGCGCGTTCATAAAGAGTATGCGAGGGTCGGATGCAACTGCTGCGCTGTATTATCTCGCACGTATGCTGGATGCCGGAGAAGACCCTAAGTTTATTGCTAGGCGCATGGTAATTTTTGCAAGTGAGGACATTGGCATAGCGGCAAGCCCAGCCATGAATTTAGCAGTTGCTACCTTTCAGGCGGTAGAGCGAATCGGTATGCCGGAATGCGCTTACAATCTTTTCCACTGTGCCACCGTATTAGCTGGTGCAAAAAAGTCACGTGTGGTTGCTAATGCAATGAGCAAAGCAATGGCTACTGCTAAAGAAACCCCAACCGCACAAATACCGCTCCATATCCGAAACGCACCTACGAAGTTGATGAAAGATTTGGGCTATGGTAAGGATTATGAGTGGCAAGCTGACTTTA
The DNA here is from genome assembly GCA_964489075.1 of uncultured Candidatus Saccharibacteria bacterium. Classification (GTDB taxonomy): domain Bacteria; phylum Patescibacteriota; class Saccharimonadia; order Saccharimonadales; family CAIOMD01; genus JBBRSL01. The sequence continues at coordinate 555 of CAZAXJ010000034.1, read as the reverse complement.
ACCCCCCGAAGGGATTCATGCCCAAAGGCTTAGAAGAAAGGGATTTCTTTTCTTAACACGTTTTAAAAATCCCCCTTTCGGGGGATTTTACTTTTACATATCTACTCCAGCAACTTCGTTTGGCCAATTCGTTGAATTAGCATCTTTCATGATTTTATGGAACATTTCTAATGTTTCGCCTGCTAGAGGATAACCACCATTAAGCTTGGTATCGAAGTATGACGTTGCGACTAAGCGGGATTTTCCTGCTTTAGGTGGAGCAATCATATCGTTAAACATACCTTGCATAAGAACTGCTGCTTCTGGGCTTTGCTTATCGCCGAAGCCCCATTCGAACAAGGCTGCATCTTTACCTCGCGCGGCAGCAAATTGAAGTACTGAAGCTCCGGTTTTGGTGTCTAGTAGAGGCTCTTTTACCAGTGCACTACCATGTCCCCAGTAACTATCTGCTGCAATGATGTCGTAAACACCAGGTGCATACCAGTCGGCAGGATTGCGGCCAGAGCAAGAACCTGAGTATGTACAACCCATTAGGTTTAGCGCAAGTGCAATATT
>CAZAXJ010000033.1:0-7606 GCA_964489075.1 uncultured Candidatus Saccharibacteria bacterium | reverse complement strand
ACACGTTGGCACTCGAGAATTCAATGGGGCGAACGCCCGTGGGGTTGGGTAGTCGAGCTCGCTTGGTTTGCCTTTATCCTTTTAGTTGTTTTACAAAAGATTTTTATTAGCACATAGTTCAAAAGATGAAAGTTACGAAGATCTCTGTGCAGCAAAAAAATCAGAGCAGAGTTAACGTTTTTATTGATGGTAAATATGCGCTATCTCTTAGCTTAGATGAACTTCTTGTGGCAAAACTAAAACGAGACCAAGAACTAAATCAGCAAGAACTAAAAGCACTTCAACAAGTTTCAAGCGATGGTAAACTTCGTATCCGAGCTATTGAGTGGCTGGCAGTCCGTCCCAGATCAAGTAAAGAATTGAAAGACTACTTAAAGCGGAAACAAGCAAGTGACGAGTTGATTGAAAAACTTATTTTAGAATTTCAGTCAAAAAAATATCAAAGTGATCAGTCGTTTGCAATATGGTGGGTAACGCAGCGGAGAACAAACAAACAGCGCAGTGCAAGGTTTATTGCCAGTGAATTGTCGCAAAAAGGTATAAGCAGAGAGCTTGCCCAAGAAGTTTTAGGCGAAAATGAAATGACAGATATTGATGTTTTACGAGTTTTGGTTGTAAAAAAAAGAAAAAATTTCCGCTATAAAAACGATGATAAAAAATTAACAGAATATCTGGCAAGACAGGGTTATTCTTTTTCGCTCATCAAAGAAGTGTTAGCCGAATAGCCTACCAACCCAGCCTGTCTTATGGCTTGTTTTTGATTAACATCAATTTTGACTTCGGGGCCATTTACTAAAATATGAGTATCGGTTACCTCTTTTATCGAATTTCTCCCGAACGTTAAACGGTTGGTTGTTATGCCTTTCCATGCGGGCGGATGTACATATATTTTTTGTACGAACAAACTGTCTTGATCAATTGAATATTCGGCAACCTTACCAACTTTTTTCTTGCCAGCAATAACAGTTTTTCCTTCAAGTTTGAAATCAAGTTCTAGTATGGGTTTTAAACGTACCAATTCTTCTTCATCACTTGGATCATCTTGACTATTAATAATAATTCCTTTGTTTGAAATATCACGAATCTGCATATCTAGAACTATTTGTTTGTTTTTGCTTTTGAATGTTTCGCAGTAGAATCCGTCAATGTGTAGATTATGAGGATTAATAATCGGCTCGATAACAGAGCCGATTCTGCCACCAGTACGAATACTCATAAGAGCTACATTATATAATTTGGTAGATAAGAAAAGCATAAAAAGAAAAGTTATACACAATTATTGTACGAAAATTAGTTGAGCCTTGCACGATAAAGTGGTTACAATGGCTAAGCCAATGAGAAAAATAAACATCTTAATAGCTGCTATTGTTTTAGTGTCTCAGCTTTTTATGTCAATTCCGGTAAAAGCTGATAACGAGGCGATGTTGCCGAAGGTAGTGATCAATGAGCTGCAAACTAACGGCCTTGGTACAGGTACTACCGATCAAGAATTTGTTGAAATAAAAAACATCGGGCAAGCAAGCGTAGATTTATCAGATTGGAAACTGATTTACACTCCATCATCTGGTAGCCAAGCTTCAAGTAAAACAATAGTTTCTTTTACCTCAGGCACAATACTAGACTCAGATGGTGTATTGGTAATTGCGCCAAGTACGTACCTGACAAATATAACTGGAAAGATAATCTATCAGGGCACGACAAATAATATTTTAGCTGCGACTTCGGGCTCGGTAAGCCTAAATAATAGCTTGGGAGAGCTTGTGGATATTGTCGGATGGGGCACACTTGGAAACATAACTACCCTAAAAGAAACGGCATTGGCGCATACACCTTCAGGTGGCGAATCAATCCAGAGAAAACTGGTAAATAGCGTAACAATAGATACTAACGATAATAGCTTTGATTTCGAAACGCTCAGTATACCTACTCCGGGCATTATTGAAGTAGAACATCCAGAAGAAGTTCCTCAGGAAACAGAAGATGACATCGCTGATGCCCCTGAAGTACCCTTGCAGCAACCATCCGAAGAAACAACAGTTCCTGATACAACAGAAACTGAAACTGTAGAACCGGAAGTGGTGCCGCAAGAGTCTAACGTTGTATCTCCCACAATTCTTTTGAATGAAATTTATATTGATCCTGCAAGTCCAGAAACTGACTCAAATGATGAATGGATTGAACTCTATAATCCGAATAATAATGAGATTGATATAGCAGGCTATAGCATATATTCAGGCACGAATAACAACTATAAATATGTTTTTACTACTGGATCAAAAATTAGTGCTCATGGCTATTTAGTTGTTACTTCCGGAGAATCTCCACTTGCATTTTCAAATTCTGGCGGTGCCGCCCGTCTCTTTAATGACGAAGCAAATTTGATAGACGAAACTGCATATTCAGGGGCAATTGAGGGCGAATCGTGGGCTAGGGATTCAGGGTTAAGTTGGGTATGGACATCTACCCCGACAAAGGCTGACACTAACGTTATTAAATTGCCACTACCCGCTGCACTTAAAGTTGCTGCCAAAAAAGCAGCCAAAAAATCCACTAAAAAAACTGCAGCAAAAAAGGTAACTAAAGTAAAAGCAGCCAAAAAAACTGTCAAGAAAGTAAAAAACCAAAAAACGAATAACGATTTTGACGATGTGGCACTTATTGCTGCACCAACGCCATTACCTTGGTGGGCACTTGCTGTAATCCTTACTTTAGCGCTACTCTATGTGGGTTATGAATACAGATTTGAATTTACAAATTCAATCTACAGGCTCAAAAAATACAGAGCAAATCGCCGCTAAATTAGGTAAAAATTTGGTAGGCAGTGAGGTTATTGAGCTTGCAAGTGATCTGGGTGGTGGCAAAACTACTTTTACTCGCGGTTTAGTTAAGGGTACCGGTAGTCCCGATCATGTTTCAAGCCCGACTTTTACTATTTCTAAAGTTTATAATTCACCAAAGAACACTATTCATCATTTTGATTTTTACCGGCTCGAAGATGCGGGGATAATTAAACACGAAATTTTAGAACTGCTGGAAGAATCAAAAAATATCATCGTTATCGAGTGGGCCGGCTTGATTTCAGATATTCTGCCCGAAAAGAAAATAAAAATTTTAATTGAAGTTACCGGTGAAGATAAGAGAAACTTTACTATTATATATCCTGCAGCGCTGGCCTATGCTCTAAAAGGGGTTAACTAGTGATTATTTTGGCTATAAGAACAGATAAACCCGATGCTGAAGTTGGCTTGTTTAACGGAGTAAAAAAACTTGATTATAAGGTTTGGTCAGCACACAGGGAACTAGCTGATACAATACACATCCAAATAAAGAAATTGCTTGACTCTGCAAATAAAGATTGGGCGGATATCGAAGCAGTAGTTGTTTTTAAAGGTCCTGGCAGTTTTACCGGCCTGAGAATCGGTTTTACGATTGCTAATACCATCGCTTATTCGCAAAAAATACCGATAGTTTCTTGTAAAGGTAAATCTTGGCTTCAAGACGGTATTTCTAGACTAAAAAATAATGAAGACGAGCATATAGCGCTGCCCGAATACGGCGGTAAGGTTAATATTACAAAGCCTAAGAAGTAGGTATATCAGAACAGTTTTGGCAGATGCCAATAATTTCTAGGTAATGTGATCTAATTTTCGGGAAGCCGTTTTCTGCTGCTACAGTTCCAAGCTGATATTCAATAGCATCGTCTTCAAATTCGCTTTGTAAACCACAAATCTTGCATCTAATAAAATGGTGATGAGCATCAATTTCTGTGCGGGCCTGCAAAACTCGTTGTCTGCCTATGCCGAACTCGTCCATTACGTCTAATTTTCGAAATAAATCGAGAGTGCGATACACGCTGACGGTATCAAAACCATTGCTTTTTGATAAATCAAAAAAATCAGCCACAGTAATTGGGCTTGATTTCGAAAGTAAATCAAACAAGCTATTTCTAACAGTAGTTACTCGTATCCCTTTACTTTCACAAATAGTTCTAAAAACTGAATTCATGTTGCAATTGTATTGCAAATGCAATTTATTTGCAAAACTAATGACTTATCTTTACACTCAAGCAAATGGCTACCTACTTTGATGTAATTTTTTTCTCATTGATCGGAGGAGTCTTCTCATTGATCGGAGGAGTTCTACTTTTAAGCAGAAAAAGTTTTGCAAAAAAACTTGTAGACTACGCAACACCGTTTGCCGCAGGAGCATTACTGGCAGCAGTTTTTTTTGATCTTTTACCCGAAGCCATCGTAGAAAGTAGAACAGAAATGGTATTAATTTGGACCTTAATAGGTATTATTATTTTCTTTTATCTCGAAAAGTTTCTTACTTGGTTCCATCATCATCACGAACATGAAGCGGCTGAAGATAAAGCAAGTAAAAATTTAATAATCATTGGAGATACCATACATAATGCCTTGGACGGCATAGTTATCGCTGCAGCGTTTTTAGTTAGTGTTCCCGCTGGGATTATCACTGTTATTGCAGTTGCTGCTCATGAAATACCGCAAGAAATAGGCGACTTCGGCTTGCTTTTATCAAAGGGTTTGAGCCGGAAGAAAGTTTTATTAGTTAACATACTCAGCGCACTGGCAACAGTAGCAACAGCTGTAATTACGTTTGCTTTAGGCAGTGCCGATAAATTACCTCTAGGCGCACTTTTAGGCGCAAGCGCAGGCTTTTTACTTTATATCGCTATGTCAGATATTATTCCATCGATTCATAGCAGTTCTCCAAAAAAACGACTTTTTGATTTCAAGGCAATCATGCTTGTAATAGGTGTGGTTGTTGTCGCTTTTGCTATCCAGATAGCCGATAGTTTTATTGTTGCCTAATTGGCTGTTTACAAAGTATAGTTTAAATAGGAATTCACCGAGTTTTGGAAGAATCCCATTTGTATTAAATTTACTTGATTACACAGATTGGTATATGGCGCTAATGAAGTGATAGTGATGTGCCAGTATAGCTTCTGACAGATAGAAAGGAAGAACGTATGGATCCAATAACCATAGTGTTGGCTATTGTTGGTATTGGTGCGGGTTACGGGGTAAGCCAAGTGGCTACGCGTAAAAAAATCGGCTCAGCTGCGAGTGAAGCCGAAAAGCAACTTGCCAAAGCTAATAAAGAGGCAGCAGCAATCGCTAAAAAAGCCCAAGAAGATTCGTTAAAGGTTGCAGAAGACGCCAGAAGAGAAGAACAACAACGTCGCAAAGAAGCAAAAGAGCTCGAAAAACGTTTGCTCGATCGTGAGCAGTCACTTGATTCAAAACTTGATGAACTAGATAAGCGTGGAGAAAAATTGCGCAAAAGTGAGGATGAAGTCGAAGAACTAAAAAACGAAATCCGAGCACTCCGTACAAAACAACAAGACAAGTTAGAAAAAATTGCAAAGCTCACAAAAGGCGAAGCAACCGATAAATTAATGCAAATGACAGAGCGTGATATTAAACAAGATTTGATTGGTCTAGTTTCAAAACTCCAAGAAGAAGCAAAAGTTGAAGCAGAAGAAACTGCCGGTGCAATTATTGTAAGTGCAATGGAACGTATGGCCAGTGAAGTAACCGCCGAACGAACTGTCACTGCCGTCAAGCTAGAAGACGAAGAAATGAAAGGCCGAATTATCGGTAAGGAAGGCCGGAACATACAGGCACTGCAGCGAGCAACAGGGGTCGATATTATGGTTGATGATACCCCAGGCATGATAATTTTAAGCAGTTTTGATCCTGTAAGGCGCGAAGTAGCGCGTCAGGCTCTTGAAATGCTATTAAAGGATGGTCGCGTACACCCAGGCCGTATTGAAGAGATTGTTGAAAAAGCCCAAAAGCAGGTTCAAAAAGATGTTATTCGGGCAGCAGAAGATGCAGCTCGAGAAGTAGGTGTAGTCGGTATACCCCGCGAAATTATGCAGTATTTGGGCGAACTTAAATACCGTACAAGTTATGGTCAAAATGTACTTAAACACAGCACAGAAATGGCGCATTTAGCAGGTATTATTGCTGAAGAAGTTGGTGCGGATGTTCGTGTAACCAAATACGCAGCGCTTATTCATGACTTAGGTAAGGCGCTGACTCATAAAATGGAAGGTAAGCACCACCATATTACTGGAGAAATGGCTAGAAAATATGGCGTTCCAGAAGAAATTGCTCATGCTGCTGAAGCACATCATGACGATATGGAAGCAACTACAACTGAAGCACTTATTGTTCGCGTTGTAGATGCAATAAGTGCAGCTCGTCCTGGTGCCCGAAACATTAGCGCAGAAAACTTTGCACAAAGAATGCAAGAACTCGAAAACGTTGCTAATAGTTTTGCAGGTATTGAAAAATCTTACGCGATTAGCGCTGGCCGTGAAGTTCGTATATTTGTAAAACCAAGTGATATCGATGATTTGTCGGCGATTAAACTTGCTCGCGACATTGCTAATAAAATCGAATCAACAATGCAATATCCAGGCACAATAAAGGTAAATGTTATTCGAGAAACAAGAGCCATCGAGTTTGCAAAATAAATAATAAATTTTTGCTAAATAACAGCGCCAAATGGGCGCTGTTATTATTTTAGGCGTATCATTAAGACATGAAAGTTTTGTATATCGGTGACATAATGGCGCGCTCGGGCCGAAAAGTGGCAGCAGAAGTTTTACCAAAACTGAAAAAAGAATATGATATCAATATTGTTGTTGCTCAGGCCGAAAACGTAAGTCATGGAGTTGCAATGAGTAAAAAACACTTTAAGGAACTTTCAGATCTTGGTATAGATTTTTTTACGGGGGGTAACCACAGTATTGCTCGAAATGAAACATTACGGTTATTGAATGACGAAAATGAACCCGTTATAGCGCCTGCAAATATGCCCGAGATGTCAAAACCAGGTTACAAATTACTTGAAACCAAGTTCGGCAAAATTGCTTTCTTTTCTATACTTGGTAGCACATTTCCGAAAGGGATGGCTAATAATGTAGAAAACCCACTGAAATGTGCAGATCGTATAGTGGGTGAAATTTCTAAATTGAATGTTGCCATGACAGTAGTAAATTTTCATGGTGATGTTTCGAGCGAAAAAAGAATAATTGGCTATTATTTAGATGGCCGTGTGACAGCCGTTGTTGGCGATCATTGGCATGTACCAAGCGCGGATGCCATGGTTTTACCTAAAGGCACAGCCCACATCAGCGATGTAGGGATGTGTGGCAGTCTACATTCTTCGTTAGGAGTTACGCTGGACGTAGTTATTCCCAGATGGCGTGACGGCAAACGAAATTCAAATGTCTTAGATAATACCTCGCCCTATCAGTTCAATTCGGTTTTAATTGATATAGACGAAGCTACCGGTTTAAGCAGAAGCATAAACCAGATTCAAAAAATTGTTGATAGTACTCTGTAAAAATTTTCGATAACGGGGTATAATCATCATTGCCTTTTGCTGTTTCTTGCAGCTGCACAAGTTTTGTAAACTAAGCTTTGCTGTTTGCAAAACTTAGAGGAAGAAGTGCGGTTTGGTTGAACTTTTTGTTATTAGTAAAAACTAAACCAAAATAATAACTTCTGACGTCGGGGTGTGGCGCAGTTGGCTAGCGCGCGCGGTTTGGGACCGTGAGGTCGAAGGT
>CAZAXJ010000032.1:2602-7630 GCA_964489075.1 uncultured Candidatus Saccharibacteria bacterium | reverse complement strand
AGGGATTGGTGTTCCCCAATATCGTTGACGGCTGATTAGCCAATCGCGCATTCGGTAGTTTACTTTTTCTTGCGCCTTACCTTTTTCGGCTAAGTCAGCAACGATTTTTTCTCGCATCTCTTCGGTACGTAGTCCATCATACTTACCAGAATTTTTTATGGTTCCTTCGCCGCCATATACTAAATCGGAATTTTTTGAATCATATACCTCAACAATCGAGAGATTATGTTTTTTAGCGAACTCATTGTCGCGTTCATCATGTGCTGGTACTGCCATTATTGCACCAGTACCGTAACCAAAAAGCACATAGTCAGCAATCCATACAGGGACTTTTTCGTTATTTATGGGGTTAATCGCATAAGCGCCAGTAAAAACGCCTGTCTTTTCTCTATTTTCATTCATCCTATCAACATCACTTTTTGCTTGGGCCTCTTTTTTATATGCATTTACTGAAGTGTTTTGTTCGCTAGTTGTTATTGCATCAACTAGTGGATGTTCTGGTGCAAGCACCATAAAGCTAACGCCAAATAATGTGTCTGGGCGAGTTGTAAAGACCTGGATTTTTTGATTATTGTTTTCTACTTCAAAGCTAACCAATGCACCCTCACTTTTTCCTATCCAATTTCGCTGCATTGCTTTAATTTTTTCGGGCCATTCTAAGTCATCAATACCACTTAATAGCTGCTCGGCATACTCTGTAATTTTGAAAAACCATTGTTTCAACCAACGTTTTTCAACCTGAGTTTCTTCGTGTCGCCAACAGAAATTGCCATTTATTACTTGTTCGTTCGCTAACACCGTTTGGCACTGCGGGCACCACCATTGTAAATTTTCACCTTGATACGCCAAGCCTTTTTTATAAAGTTGCAAAAATATCCACTGCGTCCATTTGTAATAGCTAGGGTCAGTCGTGTTAATTTCTCGACTCCAATCAAAACCTACACCAATACGCTGTAACTGTTTTTTAAAATTCTTAATGTTGTTCTTGGTTGTTTCCTGTGGGGGTGTACCTGTTTTAATTGCAAAGTTTTCTGCGGGCAAACCAAAACTATCCCACCCTATAGTTGCTAATACATTCTTCCCGCGTTGACGTTCAAACCTAGCAATAGTGTCATTTATTGAATAGTTTCGAACATGGCCAATATGAAGCCCTGCTCCGCTTGGATATGGAAACATAGCAATAACGTAAGATTTTGGCTTTGCGCTATCTTCATTTACTTCATAAAGCTTGGTTTTGTCCCAAATCTTTTGAATGGCGGGCTCTAGCTCGCTTGGATTGTATCGCTTCATTAAAAAGTATTATAAGGAGTTACGTGGCATCAGTAAACTGGGAACGTTTTTTCTTTAACCAAAAATCACTTTGGCGGACCAAATTAGCAACATCATCTTGGTTCGCTAGTAGTGGTTTTAAAGCTTCTTCAGCAAACACCCCATTTTGTGAACCTTTAGCTAATATTACCGAACCCTCTTTTAAATTTTCTAAAGCAAGTTTGCCTGCTTCGTAAGGGCTTTTGCAGCGCAGTACCTTACAACCGGATTTTTCAGCCGCATCAGCCAAAAAATTATTTGCATCTTTACCAATTGTAAGAATTAAACTTATTTGCTTGGGGTCACAAATTTGCCCGATTTCTCTGTGCGCTGGTTCGCTGGTATTACCTAATTCGTTCATCGTGCCTAAAATAGCAATTTTATGCAAAGCATGCGTTTCATATAAAGCTGCAATCGATGCTTTGTATGCAAGCGGGCTTGCATTGTATGTATCATCAATAATTAAACTATTTTTGATGCCTGATAAAACTTGCATCCTACCAGGTGTTGGCCTTACATTTTTTAGTCCTTTTTCAATTAGCTCTGGCTCAACTCCTAGCAAATCTGCTATAGCTACAGCGGCGGCCAATGCTCTTAGACTGTGTTTTGCTATAAAATCTGTACTACTAGAAACTACTTGCCCAGCACCCAGAAAAACTTTGTAGTTGAAGCCAGCTTTATATTTTTCGGCCGTAATTTTGTATTCAGCGTGCTCAAATCCGTACGAATGTAGCGGCTTACCGCGGGGGATATGTTCTTGCAAATATCTTTCATCAATATCATCTGAACTCGCTAAAACACTGTCTGAATATTCTGCAACAGAAAGTTCCTCTTTTGCTACTATGTCTAGGCTGCCAAAATATTCCATGTGTTCTTCGCTAACAGCAGTAATAACAGCAATGTTTGGGTGTAAAAATTTTCGAAACTTAATTATATCACCTGGGCTATCGGTACCAAGCTCAACAATCACAACATCAAAATCCAAGCCTTTTTTTAAAATTTTTTGGCCATGTAACCAAGCCGCAAACCAGCCAAAGGGATTATGTAAGTTAGGCAAAGAGCGGCCCAAGAATATAAATGGAACTGCTATTTCTGTGTTGTAGTTACCACTTTGATATTGGATCCTAAATTTTTCTTGCAAGACAGTCGCAATAGCTAATTTGGTACTTGTTTTACCAACACTGCCGGTAACCGCAATTATTTTTGGTTGGTGTTTACCTACAATGCGGTTCGTTTGACTTGTAAAAATCGACTCAAGCTTTGCCTTGGCAAAGTTTTTTGCAGACATATTAGTTTCCGGTTAAGCGTTTTTGTAGTTCCGAAACAGTAACTTTTGTATCTGGTGTTTCAATTGGTTTGTAGTAGCCAAAATTGCTATAAGATTCTGCCTGTTGGTTGTCTGCCGACTTCAAATGTGTTGGTCGACGTGATGCTGCATTTACTGATAGTACTGCCTCAAACTTTGCGTTAGGATCTTGAGTGCCTAAGCTTTTAGCTATATCCTCTTGGCCTAAGAAGCCCAAGTATTTTTTATAAACCTCAATATATTTTGCTAGATTAATGACAATTTTGTACTTATAAACTTTCTTTCCGCCTTCGGTTGTTTTTTCTAAAAGTTCGTGTTTTTCAAAGGCATTCGATTTTTGAAGCATATTTAGAATCTCTTCGCGTTGGCTTTTATTTAAGTTACCGAACATTAATATACTGCCGACAAGCGCGTCATTAAGTATTTGTGGTTGGCTACTTTCCGATGCCTGTTGAACAGCCCAAACATTCAGTATATTTTTTGGATCTCCACTCATGTTAGCTGTTTCTAGTGTTGTGTATCTTAAATAATCTGCTTTCGGTGTACCTATTGTTTCTGTTACCACCTTTTCTTTAGTCTCTGAATTGTTAATTATTACAACCGAACGAGCAGCAAGCTCTGGGTAATATTGTACGTCTGTTATCTGTTTTAATGTTTGTGTTTGATAACTCTGTTCGCTGGTGCGTGTTACATGCCCCGTTTTTAAATTATGATTTATTGTGCTCCAAAAAGTACGTTCTGGGTTTAGGTAAGTGTTGGTATACCAAAACCAGAAAAATAGTAATATTGCGACTCCAATGGCAGTCGCAATTAATACATTGATTGTTGTTCGTGAAACCTCAGTTTTTTTAGTCATAAACCTATTGTAGCAGCTTGTCTTTTATTTCCACTCCTGTTTCTTGTATAATCCTATCTGTTCGGGGCATTGGCGCAGTTGGCTAGCGCGCCTGCATGGCATGCAGGAGGTCAGGAGTTCGAATCTCCTATGCTCCACCAATAAAAATACCCCCTGTTCTTGGGGATATTTTTATTTCGCGCGGGCCCACCCTGCGGCCTAAAGGGTAAATTATCTATATATTTTTGTTTTTAAGCCGCGCTTGGATTAAATCCATACTGCCGCGCGAACCACCTAAGTTCAGTTATAAAGCTTACGTTATTAGTTGTCAATTAGCTTTATAAGTTCTTGTTCAGAAATAACATTAGTACCAAGCTTTTCTGCTTTGGTTAGTTTGCTTGCACCAACATTACCACCTGCGACCAAATAAGTAGTATCTTTACCGACACTGGTTTGGAATGTCCCACCTAGTGCTCGAATTTTTTCTGCTGCTACTTCTCGACCCATAGTTTTTAAAGTTCCGGTAATAACAAAACTTTTACCTTCTAATTTGCCAGTTTTTTTCTCGTAATACGGTTTTACGCCGACTTCTTTGAACTTATTAAGTAAGTTGATATTGTCTTCATCTGCAAACCAAGCTGCAATACTTTCTGCAACTACAATTCCAACACCTTCGGTCATCTGTAATTCTTCGATTGTGGCCCTGCCAATCACATCAATAGAACCAAACTTATTTACTAGATCAATCGCAGTCTGCACGCCAACATGTCTAATGCCTAAGCCGTATAAAAATCTCTCTAGCGGCGGATTTTTCTTTAGTTGAATTGCATCAACTAGTTTTTGCGCAGAAATTTCGGCAAATCGTTCTAACTTAAGTAGTTGATCTTTTTTTAGCAAGAAAATATCCGCCAAATCAGTAACATAACCAGCATCAACTAGTACTACAACATTTTTTTCTCCCAAGGTATCAATATCAAGGGCGCCTTTAGACGCAAAATGCTCAACTGCTCGTTTTAATAATAATGGCCCAGTTGCACCCTTAACTCGGTAAACTGCCTCGCCTTCTGGCCGTTCAAATTCTAGTTCTGGATATTGGTTTTTAAGCGCTTGTTCGTAATTGAACTTTTTAGATTTTTTTGGCCTTAGTTCTGTAACCACACTTTCAACTTGTGGAATAATATCCCCAGCTTTAAAAATAACCACTGTGTCGCCAATACGAACATCTTTACGTTCAATTTCGTCAGCGTTATGTAAACTAGCGTGCTGCACAGTTGTACCGGCGACTACTACTGGATCAAAAACTGCAACTGGTGTTGCAGCACCAGTCCGACCAATGCTAATTACGATATCTTTAATTAGTGTTGTTGCCTGCTCTGCAGCATATTTATAGGCAACAGCTGCACGCGGCTGCTTACCAACTATGCCAAGTTCGCTGTACTGCGCTTTATTGTTAACTTTTATAACTAAGCCGTCTGTATTAAACGGAAGTTCCTTCCGTTTTTCGTCCCACATATCTACAAACTTCATAACGTCTTTTATGTTTGCAAAAACAGTCGCCTGCTTGTTTCGGCTAATCCCG
>CAZAXJ010000032.1:0-2592 GCA_964489075.1 uncultured Candidatus Saccharibacteria bacterium | reverse complement strand
AGTCAATGAATCATAAGCTTCAGAATAAGACTTAATTTCGTTTTGATTGCTACGCAGCATATCGTAAGCGATAAAAGTTAGTGGTCTTGCTGCAACAAGTTTAGGGTCTAACTGCCTAACTGTTCCGGCTGCCAAATTACGTGGGTTTGCAAACGTTGGCTCGCCAGATGCATCACGTTTTTTATTCAGCGCTTCGAAGTCTCTTTTTAGCATTACTATTTCGCCGCGAACTTCTGTTCGGCCTTTCAAAAATTTCTCATAACCTTTTTTACTGCGAAGTCTAAGTGGAACATTTTTTATTGTTCGCACATTTGTGGTTACATCTTCGCCCACAAAACTATCGCCGCGAGTAATTGCTTGTACAAATAGGCCGTCTTCGTAAATTAACGCACAGGCTAAACCGTCCATTTTAATATCAGCAAAAAATTCATGCTTTCTACCTGGTAGTAATTTTTCCATTCGTTCAACCCAAGCTTCTACATCTTCGCGGCTAAAAACATCGTTCAAGCTTAACATTCTCGAGCTATGCCGCACTTTTTGGAACCCACCAATTAATTCAGAGCCAACTCGCTGGGTTGGCGAATCAGGCGTTACAAGTTCTGGATCTTTAGCCTCAATATTTTTAAGTTCATTAAACAAACTATCGTAAACCGCATCCTCAACAATTGGTGCATCTTCTACATGATACTTATATGAATATTCATTAAGTAGTTCACGCAACTCCCTAGCTCGCGATTCACTACTCACTTTTTAAGCTCCGAAAATTAACGAATAGAAATGCCTGCGTTACTGCAAACAAAACAAAACACAGCGCGTAGGCAACATAAGCGGCAATAAATGGTAAGATTATTACAATTGGCAGCATTACCGAAAAAAGCAAAACTAAGACACAAATTACAAATAATACAAAGTTTCTCACTAACCAAAAACGGTAGCCTTTTGTTAGCGCCACTGCCAATTTTATTGATGCGATTGGAGCACTATCTTTTTCGCTAGCATAATAAATAGCAAACACCCATGACGATAGCCAATAAACACTTAAAAGTAAAAGCACCCCCGATAATAAACTTATACTTATTAATTCAGTGCCCTGAGCACCCGCACCCTGAGCAATACTAAATATACTCGATCCAATAGCTGTAGGAATAAGAGTTACAAATAACATCACTATTACCAGCAAGAATGGGACAAGACGCGCCGTACCATCATAAAAAGCACTGCGAACACTTACCGATTTATTATTAAATAACCATATACATGCCATTGTAGCCAATACAAATAAAAATATTTGCATGAGCGATGCCGCATCGCCTTGGGTTGTTCCTACATTACTAAAAAGGTTTGAAATCACGGATATGTTTTGACTAAACCACCCGCTTTTACCGACTTTAGATTCTTGCACTAGCTGCAAAACATCTTGGTAATTCAACTGTGTATTCAGCCCAGAAATGAAAATTAAGTATAGCGCCGCATATATTACTATTATTTTTGTTAATGGCACTTTTTTTTGTTTTAGCAGTTGGACCGTTTTAGAAACTAAAACTGTAAATTTAACTAAAGATTTTTTTGTTTTTTTATTCTTGTTCATGCCTTACGGCCCATATCACGTAATAGCGCTATTCGCTCATCTATCGGCGGATGCGTACTAAATAAATTACTAAATGATTTACCACTCAATGGGTTTGCAAAAAATAAATGAGCTGTAGATGCGCTTTGCTTTTTCATAACAGAACCATGATCGCGGATTTTTTCTAAAGCACTAGCTAGGCCTTCTGGATACCTCGTAGTCAATGCGCCTGTTGCGTCAGCTAAAAATTCGCGCTTTCTAGATACTGCCAGCTGAATCATGGTTGCAATAAGTGGCGCTAAAATCAAAGCAACTATTGCAACAATAAAAAATATTGGGTTTGAATTGTTCCCATCGCCATCGCCGTCGCCACTTAAGCCACCCCAAAACATTCCTCGTAATATTGCATCACTTATTATCGAAACTGCAGCTACTAGGCCGAATGCTATCATTGAAACCCTAATATCGTAATTTTGAACGTGGCCAAGTTCGTGCGCAAGAACACCTTCTAATTCTTGCTTATCCATAATTTCGAGTAACCCTGTAGTAACAGCAACGGCAGCGTGTTTAGGGTCTCTGCCTGTTGCAAAAGCATTTGGTGCAGGATCGCTAATCACGTAAACATGAGGCATTGGCAAGCCATTCGTAATACTAAGGTTTTCGATGATTCTCCACAGTTCTGGGGCATCACTTTTTTCGATAGAATTTGCATTATTTACTGAAAGAGCTAGTTTATCTGAAGCATAGTAGCTCCAGAAAGCGTAGCCTGCTGCAAAAACTATCGCAAATGCAGTAATGAAATACTGTTGAAAATACCATCCAATTCCAAATGCGATCAGGCCAACCAAGACAAAAAAACCAAACATTAACAGAACAGTTTTACGCTTATTAGCGTCGATTTCTGAATACACTTATTTTACCTACTAACTAAAATTTAACTTCAACTGGTTCTTGTACTGCCGCGTTTGCTGTCTCATCTAGTTCAAAGAACTCTCGTTCTTTAAAGCCGAGCATATTTGCAAAAA
>CAZAXJ010000031.1:0-7852 GCA_964489075.1 uncultured Candidatus Saccharibacteria bacterium | reverse complement strand
AGCTTTTACAAACGATACATTTGCTATTGATAAATTATTGGATGAACTCGTAGTCGGATTGTTTATTAAGGGTAGAAAATATATAAAAGCAGGTATTGTTTTGAGCGATCTGAGGTCAGCCGAACAATATCAGCTTTCTTTAGATCAGTCGGAGGGAGATTTACATACAATCAATGAGCTCATGAACGCTATTGACGCAATCTCGGATAATTTTGGTTTAACGGTGGTATCTGGCACCAGCTTGCTTGGTAAGCAAGAATGGCTAAGTAAACAAGAAAAACTTAGCCCCTTTAATCATAGTAGTTGGGACTCTCTACCTATGGTTTATGCTAATTAGTTCAGCTTAATGTGCTGATCGTTTTCTGTGTCTTTTTTTTATGAACGGCGAAATCACGAATTCTATAATAAGGCCAATACCAAATCCGAAGCTAAAAAGCACCATAAATAAACTGCTTTGGACTGGGAAACCGTATTTGTGGGCGACATACAATACGGCTGTACTTCCGATAAGAGCAACTAGTCCTCCTCCAAGCAGCCCACTAGGTCGAGCTACTGTTTTTGCACCGACTTCACTTACTCTTTCTATGATAGGTTTATGGATTAATTTACTGAAGTTTCTTTCACTCGGCGAAAGTTTGCGCCTTACATGCTGCATAGTTTCATTAAAACGGATTTCCCTTAGTTCTTTAGTAATTCGATGATGTGCGACCGGTTTATGTTCTTTTTCGGCCGAGTCTTTTTCTTTAGAGAGAGCTTGCTGTTCGATTTTAGTTCGAATTTGTTCGATTCTTTCAGCATGCTCATGATGGGCCTCTTTGTTTCTTTTTTCGTGCTCCAACGCATTTTTTTCTTGCAACTCACTAGTATCAATGTGTCTTAGATGTTCGCCCGAATTATGTTTAAGTGACTCACTCATAATTAAATTCCTCCTGCGCTAAATTCGTGATGTACTAGCTCCAGTTCTTTACTAAGCAAGCGGCTTCTGTAAAAAAAGTAACCAAAAATAACAGTTGCAATAGCACTTATTATCATTGAAGTTCCTGGGCCGGTGTTCGGAAGCGTGGTAGCCGTTTGCTCGATAATTTTACTTGCTGGCTTATCAAGCTTCACATTGACAGATCTACCGTATTTGTTATGAAGAACATAGTCGAACGATAGAGGGTTTGACGCCGATGCTGGCGTTGCAGGCAGAGGGTTTTTTACAGTCACAGTAAATGTTTTTTCAATTGTCTGACCAGGATTTATCGTTACTTCACTCCAGCTTAAGAAATGGGTTTTGTCATTGTAATTCGCATCGCCTTTATCTGTTAAATCCGAGTACTCTAATATATCAGCGATACTTTCGCCGTATTCGCCGTTTAGCTCCATCGTTTTAGGCGCACTACCAGTGTTACTTATGAGTAGTCTGTAGCGTAGTATATCACCGGGTTTTGCAACAGTATTGTTTGCATCTGCAATTTTCTGGGTTAAGTTACCCACTGCCTTATCTGTGTTTATTAACGGCTGAGGATTAGTAGGCTGCTCAATAGTCTCTGATATAGTGCAGTTTTGACTTTCTTGGACGTCGCCAATTTTTGCAACTATTTCGGCCCTTATTTCGTAGGTGCCAGGACCACTAAATGTATAGGTGTAGTTTTGGGTTGTACTAGAGTCTTGCCATAACTTTGAACTTACTTTTTTATTGTTAACAAAATACGCGGCCTCTTTAACTACAGCACCCTGCTGCATAACCACCGTAGTTTCAAATTTTCTTGTTTTCCAGTCTGGGCTGCCGATTATTTCGAGACTTTCGCAGGCTAACTGGGGCACCTTACAGCTTTTTGTGTATGGCACTTGCGAGCCGTCTGGGCAGTTAATCTTACAATCTTTAACACCTCCCTGAGGAATGGGTAAGCCTGTGCCAGGACACGTAGGCTTTATTATTGTTACGCAGCGGCCGTTGTTATCTGATCTGTCTGATCCCGCATTATTCGCATCAATAGTACTTGCGTTACAGACCTCTTTTTTGGGCTTGTCTATTTTACGTGCTTTTACTTTTACGGTAATCGTGTGCCATCTGTCCGATGGAGCGAGGGTACTGTTATCGTTATTTATTCGCCACGTGAGTGATTGACCGTGCTTGTTAAGCCTTAAATCGACGTTACTTTTATAACTGTCATAATCGAACTCGTCTGCCAGTGTATCCGAAATAGCAACCCGTGTGGCGTTAACTATTCCTTTGTTCCTGAATTGAATTTTATATGTGACCATATCGCCACTTTTAACGGTAGGGTTACTAGTTCTTTGTTTAATTATTTCTAAATCAGGTTTTTTTGAGCCTTTTTCGATAACAATGTTTCCGCAGCCCTTTAGAAGTATCCAAAATTTAAACCCGTAAGTACTTTTACCCTCAAGAGCTGGGTAGCCGTTTGGGAATTCACTTTGTCGCCAATAATCTAGGGGAAATTCGTAAATTCCTCCATCACTTGCTCCAGGAATTTTAACGAATGTATCAGGGAAACTCGTTGTGCTTCTAGATGTATTAATATATTTTGTTCGGTCGCTACTTGCGATATGTGTAAATTTCGACTGGTTTATTTGCTCTAAACCAATACCATAGTAGTTAAAAATGGCTTTTATATCAGTACGACCATAAGGGTCTTGGTTTCTTTTGTATGCTTTTTCTACGTCTTCTCTGGTTGTTGCACCATAGATTATATCCCCAGAACTGGTTGCAAGCGATGATTTTGAAGGGCTTGTTATTGCGAAAATTTGAACGATAAGTGTGAGCGCAATTAGAACCAATCCAGCTCTTCTTATCGCAGTTTCTTGTCTTAATCTGTAAACATAAAAAGAAACTTGCCCTAATAAGCTAGGATGAAACGGCAAGTTCGATACAAGTTTTTTAAACATTTTTACTTTTTATATATGTATATAATTTGTTCAATAGTATTTAAGCACTTTATACATAGGTAAAGCAACCAGCTTATGGTTGAACAAATGGACATACACACCTATAATGTAAATAAGTACAAAATATTAAGAGTTGAACAGAGGGTATGGCTAAACAAAAAGATGCAGGTACTGCCTATGGTGCCGAGCAAATACAAGTATTAGAAGGATTAGAGCCGGTTCGTAAGCGGCCGGGTATGTATATTGGTGGAACAGGACGTGATGGACTGCATCACCTTATTAAGGAAATCGCTGATAACTCAATAGACGAGGCGATAGCCGGCTATGCTTCTGTAGTTGATGTTCGAATTCTAGAAGACGGTGGCATTACTATCAGTGACAACGGGCGGGGTATACCAGTTGCCGTTCACTCAAAGACTGGTAAAAGTACGCTCGAAACAGTGTTAACTATTTTGCACGCTGGTGGCAAGTTTGGTGGTGGTGGCTATAAGGTATCTAGTGGTCTACATGGAGTCGGTATCAGCGTTGTAAATGCTCTTTCAATAAAGCTTGTGGCTGAAGTTTTTCAAGATGGGAAGCATCATAAGCAAAGTTATCGGCGCGGTGTTCCGGATGGTCCTATTGAAGTAGTCGGTAAAAGTGATAAAACGGGTACAACAATTACTTTTTGGCCTGATGGCGATATTTTGCAAGAAACTAGTTTTGAATACGACTGGGTTGTAGATTATCTAAGACATCAAGCTTATCTCACAAAAGGTGTTAAAACAACAGTTTACGATGAGCGAACAAATGACCAGTATGGTTTTTATTTTGAAGGTGGAATTCAGAGTTATGTAAGGCATTTGAATATCGGTAAGGATGTTGTCGGGGATAAAGTTTTTTATGTTGAAAAACAAATCAATGACGTCATGGTTGAGATATCTTTACAATACAATGATAGCTTTAACGAGACAGTAAAGGCTTTTGCAAATAACGTATTTAACCCAGATGGTGGTACGCATCTGGTTGGCTTTAGAACGGCACTTACTAGGGTAGTTAACGATTACGCTCGAAAAAATGCTTTGCTGAAGGAAAAGGAAGAAAATCTTACTGGCGAAGACTGCCGAGAGGGCTTAACGGCAGTAATTTTGGTTAAAATACCTGACCCACAATTTGAAGGACAGACAAAAAATAAACTGGGTAATCCAGAAATTCGTGGCTATGTAGACAAGGTAATGTCTGAATATTTTGCTTACTACCTAGAAGAAAATCCGAATGTAGCGAAAGGCATTGTCGGTAAGGCGCTACTGGCTGCCCGTGCAAGGAAAGCGGCTCGTGCCGCAAGGGACAATATTATTAGAAAAGGTGTGCTCGATGGTGCATCAATGCCAGGTAAGCTTGCCGATTGTTCTAGCAAAAATCCCGCAGATTCTGAAATATATTTAGTTGAAGGTGACTCGGCTGGTGGCTCCGCCAAGAGTGGGCGCGACAGTAAGACGCAAGCAATTTTGCCGCTAAGAGGTAAGGTGCTTAATGTAGAACGAGCACGTCTTGATAAAATGCTTGCTAACAACGAAATAGTCAGTTTAATTAAGGCTTTGGGAGTTGGTATTGATGAGCAATTTGATATGAGCGGCTTGCGGTATCATCGGATTATTATCATGACTGACGCCGATGTGGATGGTTCGCATATCAGTACACTTTTACTCACATTCTTTTTTAGGTATATGCCAGATATTATCGAAGGTGGCTATTTGTACCTTGCAAAACCACCCTTGTTTGCGATTACCAGTGGTAAAAAGAAGTTTTATGCCTATACTGATGAAGAGCGAGACAAAACAATAGATGAACTTATTCTGGCTAAGAATGATCGCAAAAAAGTATCAAGTACTGTAGTGGTTGATGCGGATGGAGTTGAAGAGCCAGAAGAAATAAATCAGGATGAAGGACCAGTTACTGATGACAGGGTAAAGCAAGCTGGTGCAAATGTTCAGCGCTATAAAGGTTTGGGTGAAATGGACGCAGATCAACTATGGGAGACTACTATGAACCCTGAAAACAGAGTATTGATTAAAGTAGGGGTTGAAGATGCAGAAAAAGCTGATGCGATCTTCAGTAAATTAATGGGTCAAGAAGTTGAATTGCGCAAAAACTTTATTCAGACACATGCCAAATTCGTAAAGGATTTAGACGTTTAACATGGAAGAAGAAAATACACTTACACCTGAAATGGAAATAATCCCTCCAGCGGCACAAACACACTCTCGTGAACTTGAGCTTCGGAGTGTTGAAAACGTGATGGAAGACAGTTATTTACGATACAGCATGAGTGTTATTGTTTCTCGTGCGCTTCCGGATGTTCGTGACGGGCTAAAACCGGTCCACAGGCGTATTTTGTATACGATGAATCTAGAAGGCCTTAGGCCAACGGCTAGGCACCGAAAATCTGCAACAGTTGTTGGTTCTGTTATGGGTGATTACCACCCACACGGTGATGCGGCAATATATGATTCAATGGTTCGAATGGCACAAGAATGGTCAATGCGCTACAAACTTGTTGATGGTCAGGGTAACTTTGGCTCGATGGACGGAGATCCTCCAGCAGCTATGCGTTATACAGAGGCGAGAATGGCTCGTTTGGCCGAAGAAATGCTCGTTGATATAGATAAAGAAACTGTTGAATGGCGTGATAACTATGATGGTCGAAAGCAAGAGCCATCTGTGTTACCAGCTAAACTGCCAAACTTACTGTTGAACGGTCAAGTTGGTATAGCGGTGGGTATGGCGACATCCATACCACCACATAATCTTAGCGAAATTATTGACGCCACCATTCATCTTATCGAAAATCCTGATGCACAACTTGATGATTTACTTGAATTTGTAAAAGGTCCAGATTTCCCAACGGGTGGAATTATTTTTGGGAAAGACAGCTTACGTACTGCCTACGCTACGGGTCGAGGTGGTATTGTTGTTCGAGGTGTCGCTGATATTGAAGAGCGTGCTAAAAAAGGGACACACAGAATAGTTATTACGGAAATACCTTACGCGCTTAATAAAGCAAGCTTATTAGAAAAAATTGCAGATTTGGTTAAAGAAAAGAAAATCACTGGTATATCTGATTTACGTGATGAAAGTGCTAGAGGTAACGTTCGTGTTGTAGTTGATCTAAAAAAGGATGCGTATCCTAAAAAAGTTTTAAATCAGCTTTATAAGATGACTCCACTTCAAACCTCATTCCATTTTAATATGTTGGCACTAGTGGACGGCATTCAACCGAGAGTCCTTGGTCTTACCGATATTTTGCAGGAGTATATAAAACATCGTCAGGCTGTTGTCCGTAAACGTACAGAATTTGAGCTTAAAAAAGCCCAGGCTCGAGCTCATGTTTTAGAAGGCTTAAGTACAGCGCTTGATCATATCGATGAAGTAATTAACACAATTAGATCTAGTGAAACTACCGAAGAAGCACAAGAAAATTTGATAAAGAAGTTTAAGTTAAGTGAAATTCAGGCAAAAGCTATTTTGGCAATGCAGCTTCGAACATTGGCAGGATTAGAACGTAAAAAGATTGAAGATGAACTAGCAGAGCTAAATAAATTAATAGCCGAGCTTAAAGCAATTCTTGCCGATGAAAAGAAAATCCTAAAGATTATTACTGACGAGCTGAAAGAGCTTCGCGAGAAGTTTGGCGATGAAAGAAGGACCAAAGTAATTCCTCAAGAACTGGGTAAATTCAGCGATGAAGAATTAATTCCTGATGAACAAGTAGTTGTAACACTTACATCAGCTAACTATATTAAACGTAGTTCCATTGCTGAATATAAAAAGCAAGGCAGAGGTGGAAAAGGTCGTCGTGGCATGTCAACCAGAGAAGAAGACATAATAGAACACCTTGTTTTAGCCAGCACCCATGATTACCTATTGTTCTTTACTAACAGAGGCAGGGTGTTTAGATTAAAGACTTATGAAGTGCCTGCTACAGGTTTGAATGCAAAAGGTATAGCAATAGTTAACCTGCTTCAGTTACAGCCTGAAGAAAAAGTAAGTGCTGTAATAAGAGTAAATCGTTCTGAAGAAAAGGGCTATTTGCTAATGTGTACTGTTCGAGGTGTTGTTAAAAAGACCGCATATGAACAATACAAGAATGTGAGAAATTCTGGATTGATTGCCATTAACTTAGATTCTGGCGATGAGCTTAAGTGGATAAGACTTAGTACTGGCGAAGACGAAGTTATTATTTCAACCTCACAGGGCCAAGCAATTCGATTTAATGAAAAGGGTGTTCGCCCAATGGGTAGAGTATCGAGAGGTGTAAGGGGAATTCGCCTGCGCCCTAATGATCAAGTAATAGGTATGGATCTTGTGAGCGAAAGTTCAAATATGTTTGTTATTAGCGAGTTTGGATATGGAAAAAGGACAAAAGTCTCACAATTTACACCACATGCAAGAGGTGGTGTGGGTATAAGATCTGCAGTTGTAAACGATAAAACTGGTAAATTGATTGGTGTAGCAAATTTGGCCGATGAAGAAAGCGAAGTTATTATAATTTCGAGTTCAGGGCAGACTATACGACTTGGGCTAAAAGATATATCGGAGCTCGGAAGAGCTACACAGGGCGTAAGAGTTATGCGTTTGAATGATGGCGATACAGTCGCCTCAATGGCTTTAGTTGAAATAAGTCTTGAAGAAGATCAGGAAGATCAGGAAGATCAGGAGTCAGAAAAGGATAAGTGATGAAAGACTACATCTATCTCATTGCACCTATTTGTGGATGGATTGTAGCGCAGAGCATTAAGTTCGTACTTTTTCTGAGAAAAGATGGGATACGTTTAAGTGATGCAGTTCAGTCGGGTGGAATGCCTAGCTCCCATGCAGCTTTTATGGCAGCAATAACGACCGTAATTGGAATTGAACAAGGCTTTTCTAGCGCTATTTTCGGGCTATCATTGGCCATCATGGCAATAGTTTCTTACGATGC
>CAZAXJ010000030.1:0-7920 GCA_964489075.1 uncultured Candidatus Saccharibacteria bacterium | reverse complement strand
AAACCTGGGTATTCTTAATAAGTAAAGGTCTTACGCCTGTTCAAGTGGCAGGAATTATGGGTAACTTGCAGCAAGAGTCGGGCATAAACCCAGACAATGTAAATGAAATTGGTGCATATGGAATAGCCCAGTGGCTTGGTGGAAGAAAAGATGCTTTATTTGCCCTTGCCTCAAAGCAGGATAAGAAACCAAACGATCTACAAGTACAGCTCGATTATATGTGGAACGAACTTAGCGGACCTTACAGTAGTGTTTTATCTGAACTAAAAAAAGCAAACAACCTAAGAGATGCTGTCGAAATATTCTTGAAAAAATATGAAATACCTTGCGGCAGTACCGACTCATCCTGTTGGGGGGATGAAATGAAAAATAGATTGCCACCCGCACAAGTATTTTTAAAAAAATATGCAGGAATTTCCAGTAATGTATCTGGTTGTAACGACTCGCTAATAGCAGGTGGTTTAGGTTGGGATTTAGAAGGCACTAATAAAATGGTTTATTACAGCCAAACCGATCCAAAATGGGCTAATCAAAAATATGGTAACTGTAGTGGCGACTCAACCATTGCAAGTTCAGGATGTGGCCCAACATCCATAGCAATGATTGTTGCCACCCTTACGGGTAACGGAATTACACCCCCAGAAATAGCAAAATTTGCCGTAGAAAATAGTTTTAGAACTTGCGGCGAAGGCACCGATCATGGTTTAGGTGCTGCGATAGCCAAAAAATATAATCTTAAATATTCAAATATCGGAACCGACTTTGATAAAGCAGTAAACATACTTAAACAAGGTGGTTTAGTTTGGGTTGGTGTTGGCACAGGTACTTTTACTAGTGACGGTCATTTAATGGTAATCAGAAAAACGACCGAAGATGGCCAAAGCTTTTATTTGGCCGATCCAATAAGTAAAGACGGTAGAACTAATGGCGAAAGTAATACAAAAGCCTATACTAGAGATGAGCTATTGGGACCAGGTAATTTAAACATTATGTACGGATTTACAAAATAATGAAGTATTTAAGTGCAAAACAAAAAACAATATTTATTGTTTTAGTTATTTTAGTTATTGGGGTTGTATTGTTTCTGGTTTTTTCAAAAAATAATCAAACCGTAACAACTGAACCTGAAAAAGGCGGAATACCAACAGTGGTTTTAGAAGACGAAAAGAACGCACTTTACGATTCTGTAACAAAAACGGATTATGCGGCAATAAAAGCAAGGTTAACAGATTATGTAATTTCACAAAAAGGCGATCCATGGACTACAGTAAAAATATCTGGTGTTAAAACTCCCGTAAGGGTTGGTACTGTCGTTTCGTTCAGGGCAACAATTGATAGTTTAAATCAAAAAGATTTATTAGTTGAATTTGATTATGCGGCAAAGCCATATCCAACTTTTATGATCAAAGAGAAAAACTACAGCGTGCCTCTTTATGGCGGGCAAGATTAACCTAGAATAATTAGGTTGCTTTCTTGTGCGAAGTGCTTACCAACCACATCGGCATCGGTTGTGGTTATAATTGTTTGGTATTCGCGTAAGTGTGTTGTTAAGCTTTTGCGACGCGAACCGTCTAATTCACTGAATACATCATCTAATAATAATAAAGGTTTGCTGCCACGAAGTTGCTCAACAAACTGCAGTTCAAGTAATTTTAAAGCCAAAACCAGTGTACGAGTTTCGCCTCTTGACGCAGTGTGTTCTGCATATTCTCCGCGAATTGTAACTATAAAATCTTCTCTGTGTGGCCCAACACCAGTAAACCCTCGTAAAATATCTTTTTCTAAGCCACTTTCTAGTTTTTTCAACATACTACTTTCGTAATTATTTACATCTATTAAAGATTCGTACCTTAAAACTACTTTTGTGTTTTCGCCAGCAATTTCACTATAAATATCACTCAAATATTTGTTTATTTTTGCGGTTAGTTTTATTCGTTCATTAACAATATTTCCTGCTAACTGGCAGAGTTTTATATTCCATACAAATATTTGTTTTTTGATATCAGAGTTGTTGTTTTTCAAAAGCCTGTTTCTCTGCAGTAGGGTACGTTTGTAGTTTGAAAGTGTTTTTTGGTATTCAGGAATTATTTCTTCTAAAATTGTGTCGAAAAATTCACGCCTTAGTTCAGGAGAGCCCGTTAGCAAACGCATATGTTCAGGCTCAAAAACAACTACCGGAACAGTATCGTCATATTTTAGCCTTTTTTTTGTTTCGCCATCTAGTTCATAAGTTCTTTTTATAAGATCGTTTTCAATTTGTAATTTAAGGGTTCTTTTTTTATTTGTAGCCTCGCCATCAATGCGTGCCCATTTTGTGTTTTGTTTTATAACGTTTTGATATTGTGTGCGAAATGAAGGCGAACCTGTAATAAGTAAAATAGATTCAAGAAGATTGGTTTTACCACTTGCATTAGGCCCCACAACGATATTTACACCAGAACTCAGCTCAACGGCATACTCATCATAAGACCGAAACTGTTGCAGCCTCAGCGCCGTCAATACAAAATGATTCATTAATAAGTATTATAATCCTTACTAACTCTTAAGTGGCATTATCACGTGTGTATAGTCTTTTACGTTGTCACTTGTTATAACACAAGGCTCTAATTTACCATTAAAACTAATATTGGTGTTTTCTTCGTTAAAAGCATTTAAAGCATCAAGTAAGTACCGAGAGTTAAGTGTAACCTCTCCATCACCTGTTACTTTTGCCTTCGCACTAGATGTATTTTCTCCTAATTGAGAAGCAACTGAGTTAATACTTACCTTGTTTTTTTCTAGTTTAATAGTGATGCTTCCGGCACTTTCACGAGCAAATAAACTCGAAACTTTGGTAATATTAACAAATTCATCTCGTTGTAAGTTAGCGGTTGAAGAAAATTTATTTGGTATGAGTTTACGATAATCAGGGTAGGTTGCATCAATAAGCCTAGTAATAAGTTCAATATCACCAGCTTTAAAAAGCGCTTGTTGTGAGTCTGCAAAAACATCAACCTTTTCAACCGTTTCGGGTAAAATTCGAAGTAAATCATTAAGAGCAGTTGCTGGAATTAGCAGCGAAATATCTTGTGAAGTTTTTATTAATTTCTTTTCTGCTAAACGATAACTATCTGTTGCTACTACATATAAATTTCCTTCGTGTGTGTGTAGGTATACACCTGTTAACACTGGTCGAGTTTCATCGCTAGACGCAGCAAAAACAACTTGTTGAAGCGCTTTTTTAAACTCTTTTATTGGAACACTAAATTTGATCCCTTCGCCAACTTCTGGAACTTCTGGGAAATCGTCAGCAGCAACACCGTTTATTGTTGAACGATATTGATCAGTACTAATATGTAGTTTTCGATCTTCTAGCTCAATATCTAAAACACCGCTCGGCAAGCTCGCCACATATTCTTGAATTAAGCGGGCGGGGACAGTAATAGCACCATCGGTTTGAACCTTAGATCCAATTCGTTCAGTTATTGCTATCTCTAAGTTAGTAGCAGAAATAGTTAAACGATTGTCGACTGTTCTAAGTAATACATTGTTAAGAATTGGTAGAGGGTTTCTGCTAGCTATTGCAACCTTAGCAACATTACTAAGCGCTTTTGTGAAATTTTCTTGAGTTACTTGCAACTTCATAATTACTAATCCTTTTAATTTAATATAGTTATTTTAATAGTTGGTGTGAAAAGTGGGTAAAAGCTAAAAATACCTCTGTAAATTATCGAAACTCTATGTGTAAAAGTCTGGGTAAAAAAGCCGATAAAGCTTTGTATAAATAAACCAAGTTT
Source organism: uncultured Candidatus Saccharibacteria bacterium (assembly GCA_964489075.1). Lineage (GTDB taxonomy): Bacteria > Patescibacteriota > Saccharimonadia > Saccharimonadales > CAIOMD01 > JBBRSL01. Next base: position 4,144 of record CAZAXJ010000030.1, on the reverse strand, counting down.
TATAAAAACAGAAAAAATTTGTGGAAACTGTGAAAAACTAACATGTTTTTTAAACAAACAAACCACAAAACTACTAACAGTTTTTCCACAAAAACTAAACATACAAACGCTCCTTGATTTCGCGAATATTGTCGCGCAGTAAAGCATCGTAATGCATTTCTTTTTCGATTTTTTCTACAGAATGTATAGCTGTTGTGTGGTCTTTTCGCCCAAGTTCTTGTGCAATTTTAGGAAAACTCAAATGCAACTCACTCCTAAGTAAATACATGGCGATTTGCCGAGGTACAACAATATCTTTATCACGCTTAGGGCTTAAAATTTCTTCTATATTGATTTGAAAATACTTTGCGGTTCGCTCAACCACTTGGCGAGCCGAAACATGTTTAGGACGCGACCTATGTGTACCAAATAAGCCTGTAGCTATTTGTAAATCTGGTTCTAACCCACGCATTTCACAAAATGCTAACAGCTGGTTTAGTGCGCCCTCTAACTCGCGTATATTGGTTTGAACCTGATTGGCTAAAAACTCAACCACATCAGCAGGTAACTCTACATTGTGTGCGGTTGCTTTGTTTTGTAAGATCGCACTTCTTGTTTCAAGATCTGGGGCACTAATATCAACAATCATCCCCCATTCAAATCGGCTACGTAATCGCTCTTCTAATGTAGGAATTGCTTTAGGGGGCTTATCACTACTAATAATTATTTGTTTATTTGCTTGGTGTAGGGCATTAAATGTATGAAAAAACTCTTCTTGGGTTTTTTCTTTATTAGCAATAAATTGCATATCATCAACTATAAGCACATCTGCGTTACGGTAATGACTAGTAAAATCTGTTATTTTTTTAAATCTAATCGCATCTAAAAATTCTTGTACAAACTGTTCACTCGATACGTAAACAACATGTGCTTCTGGATTTTTGGCTAAAATATCGTTTCCAACGGCTTGAATAAGATGGGTTTTGCCAAGGCCGACTCCGCCGTAAATAAACAAGGGATTATATTTTGTTCCGGGGTTTTGAGATATAGCTTGACAGGCAGCGTAAGCCAGTTCGTTGCCAGACCCGACAATAAAATTATCAAACGTATAGCGTTCATTTAAGCCTTGTCTGTATGAGTGTGTAATGTTTGGGGCTCCATTTGCTTGAGTGGTTTCAGTTTTTTCTGGGGCTGGCTGAGATAAAATTACTACCTCAGAAGGGGAGTTGGTTCTTTTGTTGGCGCTGGTAGCAGCATGAATTTTAAACTCGACAGCGATATTTTCGACACCATTTTTAGTTAAAAGGTCTAAGATTAGTGGCTTATATTTTGAGTCCAATTGTTGTTTTGCAAAAATATTAGGTACGCCCACAACAAGTTGATCTTCGGTATGACGCAAAACACGAGTGTTTTTAAACCAAGTGATATAGCTTCCACGCGAAACAGTTAGTTCAACTTCGCCCAAAACTGCTTGCCATAGCGTATCGTCACGCATAGTCCTTCTAAGACCCTCCTTAGTTTTTTCTCATAAGTTTTTGTAAAACCACATTACATAAAACTATATATAAAAATACTATAGTTTTCCACAGGCTTTTTTACATCACTATGGTTTTTATAAAAAAGCATTAAAACGGAGGTAGTATTTATACACAGCCAAATTCTTTACCTGTAAAATAGTGGATAACAAGTAGTTTAGTGTGGAAAAATTTGTCTTTTTTGTTATAAAACCCTGTGCTTTTTACAACCTCACTTTGTTTTTTTAAGAAGAGAGTGTATTTTGTGCTCAAACAACCATACTTGAAGTTTTCCACCCCTTATGTTAAGCTATACAACTGAATTATGCCAAAGAGAACTTATCAACCAAAGAAACGACGACGCTCACGAGAGCACGGGTTTATGAAACGCATGAAAAACCGTGCCGGCAAGCTTGTACTTAAACGCCGCCGAAACAAAGGCCGTGTTCGATTAAGCCATTAGTTTTTAATTTCACGTACAATAACTACATAACCTTTAAATAAGGGTCGTTTGTGATAGCAAAAACAAACCGTTTTCACGGTCGTAAAGCCATAACCCGCGTTTATCAAAAAGGAAAGGCCGTACGAGGTCAGTTTTGTGCTGCAAGGTATATAAATAACAGGCATGAAACATATCGAGCTGCTGTGGTTGTTAGTAAAAAGGTGGCTAAAACAGCACCGAGCCGCAATAGGATAAGACGGCGAATATACGAAATCATCAGGCACCAAGCGCCAACCATACTTACAAATCAAGATGTAGTTATAACTGTTTTTGACGAACGGCTAGCCACAACACCCAACAACGAGCTCGAGGCAATAATAACAAAACTTCTTAAACAGGTTGAACATTAACCCGTGCTACACTAGTAGCAACTATGTTTAATTTTATCGGTCAGGTTTTTAACGCATTTATAACGCGGCCAATTTTTAATCTGTTAATTTTAATTATTGCCTTTATTCCGGGGCACAATCTTGGCTTGGCGATTATTGTATTTACAATTTTAGTTCGACTTGCACTTTATCCACTCTTAAAAAAGCAGCTTCATCACACAATGGCCATGCGCAAGCTACAACCAGAACTTAAAAAAATTAAAAAACAAGCAGCAGGCGACAGACAAAAAGAATCTCAACTAATGATGCAGCTCTATAAAGAGCGTGAAATTAATCCATTCGCTTCAATTGGTATTATTTTAGCCCAACTACCAATATTAATCGGGCTTTATCAGGTTATTAACAAATTAATTAAAGACCCAACCCAAATAATTACCTATACTTACGGCTGGGTAAAAGATTTACCGTACATAAAAGAACTGGCCGCGAACATTAATCAGTTTGATGAAACACTGCTCGGAATAGTCGACTTGACGAGGCCAGCTTTGGGTGGAGGTTCGGTTTATTGGCCGGCAATGGTTATAGTTTTGGCAAGTGTTGTCGTGCAATATTTTCAAAGCAAACAACTACTGGCAACAGATAAAAAAACCCGTAGTTTGCGCCAAATATTCAAAGATACGGCGTCAGGCAAAGATGTTGACCAGTCTGAAGTGCAAGCTGCAACAACCAAATTTACTTTGTATTTTATCCCTGCAATCATATTCTTGGTTTCAGTAAGTTTAGCTTCGGCCTTAGCACTATATTGGTTAACAAGTGGCTTAATTGCATGGTGGCAGCAAACTCGAATATTACGGCAAGATTCAGATGAAATGATTGCTTCGGTCGATAAAGAACCGGCAGAAGCCGAAATAATTACCCCCAAAAAACCAAAAAAGAAAAAATCCGCTAAAAAGAAATCTAACAAGAAGCGGAGGTAATTATGGGCTCTGAAGAATCAATATCGTATGCAAAAAAATATTTAGAAGACATGCTTTCTTTTTTTGGATTAAATACCGAAGTGCACGCAACAAGCGAAGATGATATAATTGAGCTTTCGGTACCTTCAACGCACATGAACGGCTTTTTAATCGGCCAGCGCGGCGAAACAATGCGTGCACTGCAATTTATGGTTAGCAATGCGCTGAAAAACAATAATTACGAATATGTGCGAGTAAATGTAGATATTGCAGATTACAAAAAACAACGTGCTGATCAAATTGCCGAACGCGCTTTAGAGTGGGTAGAAAAGGTTAAAAAAAGTGGCGAGCCATATGAGCTGAAACCTATGAACCCTGCAGATAGAAGAGTTGTTCACAGGGTTGCTGGCGATCACGGCATTACTACAGAATCAATCGGATTTGGCCGTGACAGGCACGTTGTACTAAAACCTGACGATGCCAAAAAATCAGACAACGATTCTGAAGAATAAGACTACTTTCTTAACTTCCAAACTAGTACCAAAACACCAACAGTAAACAAAACTGCGCCCATAATCAAAATAGGTGTATGAGCTTTTTTATCATTTAATGTGCTTGCCATGTTTGATGCGGCTTTATTTGCAGGCTTTTGGCCTGTATTTTCTCCTAATACTTGTGTGTTTGACGTATTGTTTTGATTTTGCGTATTTTGCTGGCTACTATCCACAGTAGCTATGGCATGATTTTGTGCACCATTGGCTACAACACCGGCTGTTGTTACGAGCAGTGTAGAAACGGCTAATTTGTCTTCAAAACCAGTATTATTTGGCTCAGTTTCGGGCAATTCTTTAATAATTGGGTTAA
>CAZAXJ010000029.1:0-7921 GCA_964489075.1 uncultured Candidatus Saccharibacteria bacterium | reverse complement strand
AAATTTATGGATGAGAAGATTGTGGGTGTAGCCGCTAATGTACGAATAATGGATTCGCAGACGATTTTAGGAATTTTGCAAAAATTTGAGCACATGGTCGGATATCGATCAAAAAAATTCTATTCTGTTACAAATAGCGAATTCATCATTGGTGGAGTAGCGTCAACATATAGACTTAAAACATTAAAAAATGTGCGCTTTTACGACACAACAACAGCAACAGAAGACATAGGCCTAAGTATGAAAATTGTAGCTCGTGGTAATAAAGAAGAACAGATTACATATGCTGCTGATGTTGTTGCATATACGGAGGGTGTTCAAACCTTCAAAGATTTATTAAAGCAGCGCTACAGGTGGAAACTTGGTAGCTTACAAAACTTAATTAAATATCGAAAAATGATAGGTTCAGTTGACAAGAAATATAGCGTAGGACTAACGTTCTACCGAATGCCTACAGCAATTCTGGGCGAAGTATTATTAATAGCTCAGCCGTTCCTATTTTTGTATGTCATATTTTTAACTATTGTGCTCGGTTCAGCGCAATTTGTTGTCGGAGCGTATATGGCTGTAACACTTTATGTTTTATGGACAATATGGCCCGATGAACACAGTAGCTTTAAACGCAAGTGCGCACTTAGTATTTACGCACCAATAATGTATTTTATTTTTTATATTATGGATTTTGTGCAAGTCGTTTCAATATTTAAATGTTTACGGCAGCCCAACGAGATTTATAAACCTTCTAAAGATACTAGCACGTGGGTTTCGCCAAAAAGAGCCGGCGCGACAACCTAAAACAAAACAACGTATCTTAGTTTTCTAGCCAAGTTAAATTATCTATAAAGCCCTGGATACCTGAATTGCCCATAACTATAAATTGTAAGCTAGCGCTCTTTACGGCACTTGAACTAGGCTTGTACTGAATTAGGTTCGTAACCTTTCCCGCAGAACGAACACCGCCTACATATTGTCCAGAAATCCAGTTGCCACTTTCATCGTATTCATCAATATAAAACCCAAGTTCGCCAGTTAAAATTGCTAGCATGTTTATGTAGCAGCTTAGTGTGTATGTCTTTAGAGGGTTAACTGCAACCTTTGGCGAAAATAAATGTGTATTAGAACTTGTTGCGGTAACTTTTACAGAGTTAGTAGGATTTGCGGGACTACCGCTTCCACTACTATCTGCAACAATTGTGCTAGGGCTATTGGTAGTCCAGCCTTGGCTGATCCCCGCGTCAAGGGTGCTATTAGGAACTAAATTGGGTTTTTCTGGTTGGACAGGGCTATCAACACTGCTGTACATCTGTACATTATCAACAAAGGCTGTTATTCCCGAATTTGCGCTTACAATAATCTGAAGTCGTGACTGTTTTACATTTGCTGAAGAAGGAACGTAAGGAAAGTTAATTTCTTCAACAAAAATTGACTGTTCTGATGCTTTGTATTGCCCCGAAACCCAATTCCCATTGTTATCATATTCATCAACATAGTAGCCTACAACGCCACTTGTTCTGCTTTGCACGTTTAAGAAGCTTTTAAATAGATAGCTTGAATTTGAGCTCACAGAGACTTTTGGAGAGAACAAATGTACATTTTTAGTACTACTGACCATTTTTACTGAATTTGCTGAATCAGGAAAACTACCATTATTTGCAGCATTGGCAGTAACGGTCGTGCTGTCTTTTGTCCATCCTGCAGTAATCCCATTATTAAAAGTACTATTAGTAAAAAGATTATTTGAGCCACTTACTATGCCGTTTGAAACATTTACATTTTTAAGTAAACCAGCAACCTGCTTAGACTTAACGTATGAAGCAATTTGGTCTAAACCTGAAGTGCTATATTCATAGTCATCAGGATCAGTACTCGGGTTAATTTTAATATCATGGAATGTTAATGTAAGCCAGTTTTTACCAGCAATTGCTTGGTCAATCTTTGCCTTAACTTGATCAACGCTCACACCTGCTTGCACTTGGTAGTTATTTATTAAGTACGCGTTGTTGGGCCAAATATTGTTATTTACGTCTGCAAACCCCCTGTTTGAGCTGTAGTATTTAGCTATCTGGGCTAAAACCTTTGGGTTATAATCACCATACGGTGCTGCAAATGCTGTCGCATTTATGCCCTGCGCTGTAAGAGCTGCTTTACTATTTTTCAGCTCGGCATCCACTTGTGCCGCCGTTAATACTTTTGGCTGGCCATCGCTGGCATCTTTTGTAGCTAAATATGGGTGTGTAACTGTATGCGAACCAATTTCCCAACCATTTATATTTTGCAAATCCTTTACTTGAATCCACGTCATGTATGTTTTGTCACTATCGGCTCTACAAGTGTTTGGAGTAGTAACCATACCTATGCAATTTGTTACAACGTAGCTGGTACCTGTTAAGCCGTATTTTGACAATACTGGAGCCGCTTGTGTTGCCACACTATTAAGCCCATCATCGAAGGTAAATGATATATTGGCGCTTGGTTGAGCATTTACTACCAAAGCATGAGCATTTGCTGGCTGGAGTAACGCGATAAAAACAAAGCTTACTGCAATAAAAATGCTTAAAAAGTTTATTTTTAATAATTTAAAAATGGCGGGTTGTACTAACATTAATAATCCTAACTAACCCACCCTTAAAATTGTACTATTTATACCATTTTGCTGATAATATTTCAACTATATTGTTACTAATGCGCACTTTTATATTAATAAGTTCGCTTATTTTAAAAATTTATTCTTCAAAATGTAGAGTATTGAACAAAATCCAAGCTTTTAGCATAAGCTTAGTTTGCTTTTATTTATATTTGTGATTTAATATAGGTGTCCTATCTTTCTGAGTAGGAAAGGTGGTGGTTGCAGTGGCGCGCTACGAAACAACGCTCTACACAGTAACCCACCCGCGCGGCTTACGGGTCGAGCGAGTTGAAATCAGAGACAACTCGAAAAAGCTTGCAGACGAAGGCAACCCCAAGTGGATAAACCACTTGATCGCTGAAGTCCGTAAAGCTTACAAACTACAAACGGATATAGACTGTGGGTGGCTGGAATACGATGAACTGCTGTTCACCGAAATCCAATCACATGCAGTTTCCTGTTGATGAGGAGTCTCTTCAGGGAGGAGGGGCGGAGCTTCAGTGCTCTGCCCCTCCCCTGTAATACTTGAAGTTTTATTAATTTAGTGTTTTTATATTATTTGTCGTTTTATCTGACTAAGGGGTATATACCTTGCAAGATTGGCCAACTGGAGTATTTCGCGTAAGTCACGAACAAAGTAATATTTACTGCCCGGGGCTAGTAATTAAAAGGCAAATATTGAGGCAGGCAACCTCTGAAAACCCGAGTGCAGAAGCACAGCAATCAATCGTCAACCAGTTCACGACACATGCGCTTCGCAAATGGAAAAAAGAGCTGGGTGGCATTAGGTTTGAAGATCTCGAAATAATCGAACTGAAAGCCAACGAGTAGTAAACGACAAACTGGGCACGAGCGGGTAGAGCTTAAAAACTCTGCCCCTCCCCAGTTTTTTTATTTTTTAGGCAGTTGAATTTTAAACAATACGCTACTATAATTGACAAAGCTAGTAGATTCTGGTTTACATATCATGGAGGTGGCATGCCTGCGAAAAAGGCTGCTAAGGTTCCCTCTAGATGGGTTCCTCAGTCGCTCGAAGAGGTAGATGAAGCGGTTGCCAAAATTGGTAACTTGCAACGTCGCAAGATTGTTGAGCAAACAAAGCTCGATAACAAGGTGCAGGCAGCCAAAAACACGGCCGCAAAGCACATCGCACCGCTCGATGAAAAGATTGATGAACTCGTAGAAGGAATAGCCGCTTACAGTGGTGCAAACCGAAGTAAACTCACCGATGATGGCAAGCACAAGACGGTAAAGCTCCGTAGTGGCGAACTGCGTTGGAGAACTACTCCTCCGGCTGTTAACCTTCGTGGAGTTGAATCTGTCATTAGGGCAATCAAAAAGAAGGGTTGGGATCACTTCTTGCGAATAAAGTCAGAAGTGGACAAGGAGGCCCTCAAACGAGAGCCAGCTCTGGCTAACACTATCCCTGGTGTTAGCATTACTCAGCGAGAAGAGTTTGTAGTCGTGCCAAGCGAAACCCAAGCAGAGCTTGTCAAACCCGACAAGCCCACCAAGGTCGTCTAGCATTATCAGCCCCGGGCGGGGTCAAATCTGCCCGGGGCTTAGCTATTGCATTTGAATCACTTGAACATCGAAAATTAAAACCGCATTGCCAGGTATAGAGGCTTGCCCCGCAGCGCCGTAACCAACACTTGGTGGCACTATTATGCGGCGAATCCCCCCAACTTTCATGCCGATTATTCCTTGTTCCCAGCCAGGTATTACCTGTTTTTGGCCTAACGTAAATACAAATGGTTTATCTTGCGTTGATTCATCAAAAAGTTTGCCGTTTGTCAACCAACCTTTGTAGTGCACTGCAACTTTTTTGCCGTTTGTGACTTCATTGCCTGTGCCTGTAATAAGCTCGCCAAACAGCGCAGTTGTTGCGGTTTTGTATTTGTCGTATTCGATAAATTTTGATGTGTCTGGCGGAGTATAGCTTTGGCCTTCTGTACTGTTTTCGTTAGCCTTTAGTTTTTCAGTTTGGTTAGATTGAAATCCGCCATCATTATCTAAAACGTTTAATCCACTGCTTTCACTTTGCGATTCATTGCCGCCTAGTGCAATATTGTCGTTACCTGGGGTTGCAGACTTTACAGTAGCTTGGTTCGTTGTTGTATTGCTACGCAAATACCAATACCAATAAGCAGTGCCAGCACCCACAACCAGCACAAAAACACCAATTATTAGTATTGTTATTTCTTTTTTACTCACTTAATTACCATTTTAAGCCAAAAAACCTGTTAAGTACACACGCAGCATTTAAAGCTCTAATGTTATATACTAAAAACATAAGTGTGAGGATCGCCACTATGGTTTATACGCATTATGGAGGTGTACAAAAAGAAAAACGATCAAAGTTAACATATTTATTAGTAGCTTTAACTGTTATGGTTGCGGTTGCTACGTTCGCAACATGGCAAAGCGTGTTTAATTGATAAGTATTGGCTACTAGCTATATATATGAGTCAGGGTAAGCTTATACCTTTCCATATCAAGGTTCCTGCCTGAATATTTATAATATATACTTGTTGACAATGAATAAACTAAAAATACTGGGTTCAACTGCGGTTGTTGGTGTTGTAGTTGCGCTTGTTTACTGGGTATTCGAATTTGTAGTGCACCATTCAATAAATATTGTCTGGAACGAGCTGTTCAACACCGAACAAAACGCTATTATGATCTTTGTTGTTTGCATATCGTTAACTTTAGTATTCTTTGGTTTGCAACATAAGTTAGATCAAAAAAGCGAAAAACACCCCAGCCACGGCCTTGGTGCTGATACTTTGGTAATATCGCGCCGTAATTTGTTTACAGTTTTGTTAATCGGTTACTTTTCGCTTATAGCGGGCGCCAGTTTAGGCCCAGAAGCCATTTTAGTGCCTGCTTGTTTAATAACGGGGGGTTTGGTTGGCAAACGATTTTTCGCTAGCAACAACCAGGCAACAAAGGCCATGGGCGCGGCAGCAATAATTGCTTTGTTCGCCGCGTTCTTTCATTCGTTCATAGTCGGGCTGTTGGCTATTTTTTTAGTAAAAAAAGAGGCAAAAATAAAAATTACCAAAAACGTAGTTGTAGTTGCAGTTGTTGCCTCAGCTGCTTCTGCTTTAACACTAATGCTAATTGCTCCTTCTTCGCAGTATTTTAGTTGGCCAGATTATAGCTGGAACGTTAAAATAGCCGATATATTAATAGCGGCTATATTGGTTGGGTTGGGGTACTTAGCTATTTTGGTTTTAAAATACTTTTTCGACTTTGCCGAAGAAATTCGCATTCGGGTTGCGCATTTAACTTGGTGGCAAAAAGGTCTAGTGGCAAGCGTGGGTTTAAGTATTTTATATCTGATTGGTGGCCCACTGGTAGAATTTACTGGTAACGAATCAATCCAACCATTGTTTGAACAAGCGCCAGCTATGGGCATATTTGGTTTATTATGGATATTCTTTGTTAAGTTAGCTGCGATTGGTTGGTCTAAATCACTGGGCTACAGAGGCGGTTTAATCTTCCCTATGATATTTGTAGCGAGTGTTTTGGTTGCGATAAGTCAGCAGTTTTATAGCGAGGCTAGCTTTGCATACGGCCTTATCGGTGCCCTAATCGGTATATTTTTAGCCGAGCGTAAAGCCAAAATTTTGTTTTAAACTTTAAGTACACTGCCAACTACTAGGCCAATTGCTGTAGCACCGGCACCTATAATAAAAATTTCAAACGCACTGCGTAGTGGCGAAACTTTTACGATTTTGCCCTTAAAGTAGCCTAAAATAAATAGTCCTAATAGTGCAAAAATAATAGAAGCTACCCTTGCTTCTTGCACAGGTAAAAAGAAGATTGGTAGTAGCGGAACAAGCCCCGCCAAGAAATAGGCTACAAACATTATTGCACCACTGATTATTGGGCTCCCATCTCTGGTTGAATTATCTAGTTGATCTGCAGATTTAGCACTAACATATTCGCCCGAACCCATAGAAATAGCTTCTACCATGATTGTTACGACACCAGCTAAGATGACTGTGCTTTTATTGCCGGTACCTGTGCTAACACCAACAATAACGCCAGTTGTAGAAACTAGCGCATCGTTAAAACCAAATATAGCACTTCGTAAATATTCTTTTTTTATTGCCATTTGTTACATTATACCCAAAAAAAAGGTTAGCCTTATCAGCTACTTAAAGTAATTTGTTCTAATGTCCAGCTGCTGGCTTCTAAATCTAGGCGCAAGCGATAGTTGGCGCGGCCGTCTGTCATGTAAAACAACTTAAAAGCGTCATGGCCCCTTCTTACCATTAGTTGCAGACCTTCTGTAAAGGTATAGGTTGTGCCATCGCATTCTATTTTACGTGGGTAAGATTTTAAGTGTGCACCACCCTTAAAATAAATCGATGTTACATCTACTTCTTTATTTATTAAGACTGATTTGTTCATATCCGTCTCCTAGAGCCCATGGTTTAAACGATTTGGGCTACTTTTAAAATATTAGTAAAGAGTTACTAACAGTTAGGAGTACTGCCAGATCTGCACGGGTAACTGTTTAATTCCGTGGAGTTTTTAAGCAGATAAATTTTACGGATACCTAGGCAGTGACGCGTACTGGCGATTGTTGCCGAAAACGTAGAGTATGCCTAAAGCAAGATAAAGAGTGCTTTTCACAAAAGCGCTATTTGTAAAAGCCTGTAAGTAGAAACGCACATACGAGTACTTACATAGCTAGACTTATTGTAGCTCCGAATTTTACAAACCGCTAGTGTTTTTTGTACATCAAATTACCTAATACAAGCTGCAATAAAACCATTAAATAACGGATGCGAATGTAGTGGGCGACTTTTAAATTCGGGATGGGCCTGCGTAGCTACAAAGAACGGATGTTCTGGCGCTTCGATAAATTCAGCCAAATCGGTTTCTGGGTTACGCCCGACTACCTGTAAACCGGCCTTATATATTGCCGATTCATATCTATTATTGAACTCGTAACGGTGCCTGTGACGTTCTACTATCGTTTTTGCCCCATAAAGTTTGCCAACAAGTGACCCTTTTTTAAGATTAGCGGTAAAATCGCCTAGACGCATTGTTCCACCTTTATCTAAAATCTTCTTTTGAGATTCCATTATATCAATAACTGGTTGCTTTGTTTTTTCGTTGAACTCGGTAGAATTAGCATCTTTAACACCGCTTAAACGCGCTGCGCCAATAGCTGCTACTTGCAAGCCTAAGCATAAGCCAAGATACGGAATATCGTTTTTTAGCGCATACTTTGCTGCAACGATCATACCTTCTACCCCACGTGGCCCAAAACCCCCA
>CAZAXJ010000028.1:320-8030 GCA_964489075.1 uncultured Candidatus Saccharibacteria bacterium | reverse complement strand
TTCATGAGACCAGTTATGCTTTTGACGCTGATGAGACTTTAAAACGTGCTCGTTCTATCGGTGTCGATAAGCTAATCTGTGTCGGGACGAGTGCTGAAGATAGCGAAACTGCGATTAAATTTGTAAAAAACAGGCAAAATACTTGGGCGAGTGTTGGGTTGCATCCGCATGATGCAAACTTGGGTAAAGTCGCCTTTGAAAAGCTGACCGATTTGGTTGCAAAACCCAAAGTTGTTGCAATTGGCGAGTGCGGGCTAGATTATTTTTACAATAACTCTCCAAAAGAAGATCAAGTAACTGCACTTCGGTTTCAGATTGAATTGGCCAGAAAACACAATTTGCCAATGATTTTTCATGTTCGTGATGCTTTTGAAGATTTTTGGCACATTTTGGATGAGTTCGAGCTTGTAACAGGGGTAATTCATAGCTTTACAGCTAGCAAAGTTGAGTTAGCAGAGGCTATAAAGCGTGGTTTTTACATAGGTTTAAACGGCATAATGACGTTTTCGAAAAACAAGGACCAACTAGAAGCAGCAAAAACTGTGCCCCTCAAAAATTTAATGCTTGAAACAGATGCGCCCTTCTTGACACCAGTGCCATTACGTGGTAAAGTAAATGAGCCAAAAAATGTCGTATTAACGGCAGAGTTCTTGAGTGATTTGCGGGGTGAAACATTGGCAGAAATTGCTCGAGCGTCTACCGAAAATGCGCAAAAACTCTTTGGAATTTAAGTTTTAGAGTATGACAAGCGAACAATTATCATCATCCGAATTTTTAACTCCCGAACAGGGAAGAATTAATGAACTTTACGAAGCAGTTAAAGCTTCTGAAGCTGCTTTCACGGCGCTTAATATTCCAGAAAAAACCAAAATCAAACCTAAAACAGAGGTGGTCGAGATTGCACAACAAGAAAAGTCTGTTTTAGATATTGAGTCAATTAGGCTTGAGATAGATAAAAATTATCAGGATTTTCCTTATGCTACGTAAAGTTCTAGGTATAACTCCTGTCGATATTACGATAAAACAGCGTATTGAAGCACGGCGTGAACTTATTAGAAAAGAAGCGAAGATTGGTACGAACGTGTTCGGCTCAGTTCCCTTAGGTCATAAAAGAGACTTTTTTTGTCTTGATACCCACACTTGGGTATGGCATGAAGAATGGATAGATAATAAGGGTTATCGACAGGTATTAAATACCTGCTACACCGTAAGGCCTAGCGGTGTGCTTAAAAGCCAAAATAACGGTCCTTATCAAGCACTAAAACTAGAAGAAGCAATAAATTTCCGTGATGCGGTACGCGTCTATTACAAAAGAGTTCTAGGCCAGCTATATAATCAAGCCGTTTAAGATACAATAAGTATTCATGAACAAGATCGAAAATTATTTCGACTATGCTGCATCAACGCCGCTGATTGACGAAGCACTGGAGGCTGCACGGCTATATCTGCAGTCAAGTTTTCATAATCCGTCTGCTTTGTATTTGGCCGGCAGATCAAATCGCCTCAAATTAGAAGAATTTAGGCAAAAAATTGCAGAAGGTTTGGGCGCCAAACAAACCGAAATTGTGTTTACTGCTGGGGGCACAGAAGCCAATAACTTGGCTATTTCTGGCATCTTAAGCTTATTTCCGAATGCGAATGTTGTTACAAGCTCAATTGAACATGAATCAGTACTTGAACCAGCAAGTAAGTACCAAAACAAAATCGTTAGTGTTTCTGAAAAAGGCTTGCTAAATACCCAAGATTTGAAAGCTAAAATTGATGATAATACAGTGCTGGTTAGTATAATGTATGCCAATAACGAAATAGGTACAGTCCTAGCCTTGAAAGAAGTCGCAACCGTTATTGAATCAGTTCGAAATGACCGAAAAAAACGAAAAATAGAACTACCCGTTTATTTTCATTCTGATGCCTGCCAAGCAACGAACTATTTAGACATGCAAGTTAACAGGCTGGGCGTTGATTTACTTACTATAAACGCTGGTAAAATTTATGCACCAAAACAAACAGGACTTTTATTTATCAAGTCTGGTGTGCAAATTTTGCCTCAAATTTTAGGTGGCGGGCAAGAACATGGCATGCGTAGCGGTACCGAAAACTTAGCAAACATTGCAGCTTTTTCAGCCGCATGGCAAAAAATACGTGAAGATCACAAAACAGAAGCAAAACGACTTATCGAACTTCGGGATGAAGCGATAAGAAGACTAGAAAAAGAACTGCCATCCATTCAAATTAATGGTGCCCAAGGTCAAAAAAGACTTGCAAATAACATAAGCCTGACGATGAATGGTATGGATAACGAACGAATACTTATGGAACTTGACGAAAAAGGCTTTATAATCGCAACTGGCTCTGCTTGTAGCGCAAGTAATGATGAACCGTCTCACGTGCTGAGTGCAATCGGCTTGAGCGATAAACAAGCTCAAAGTACGGTACGGATCACTTTGGGCAGATATACGACCAAAAGCTCTTTAAATAAGCTTATAGACGCACTGGTTAAAATTGTTGAATAATCCCCCATAATTTCATTGCTTAAGAGTAAGCAAAAGCGGTATACTGAAGCTCAAAGGGTAACCCCCCTTATGGTACATACTTTTAAATACAAAAAATTTATCAGTTTTTCAATTGCGCTGGTGGGCATTTTCCTTACGAGTTCTGCTGTGTTTGCCCAAACTCTTTCACATGGGTACGGAACAGACGTAGCATTACAAAAAGGTATGATAGTCGGGCTCAAAAAGGATGATCCGCGTAAAGTGGAGCCTATTAACTATGATCAAATGGACAGGGTGCACGGGGTAGTTATCGGGGCAAACGACAGCGCTGTATTAATCGGCAGCGAAAATGAAAAGGTGTATGTGGCAACCACGGGCAGATTTCCTATTTTAGTGAGCGATCAAAACGGCGATATCAATATTGGTGATTACATAACTGTATCGGCACTCAGCGGAATCGGAATGAAATCCAACGATGCGGCACCGATTATTGTCGGTAAGGCTACAGATAAATTTTCGTCCAAAGACAATAATGCAATAGTCGGAACGGCTAAAATTAAAGACAGTACCGGCAAAGAGAGACAAATAAAAATAGCACGTATCGGTATCGATGTTGGAATTGGTCGGAATCCACTGCAAAAAACCGACAATAATTTACCTGAGGCACTGAAACGAGCAAGTGAGCTTATAGCTGGTAAACCGGTATCGCCAATCAGAGTATATATAAGTTTGGTACTGCTCGGAATAGCCTCGGCTATAGCAGCAATGCTTGTTTTTAGCGCTGTTAGAAGTGCACTTATTGCAATCGGTCGAAACCCGCTTAGCAAAAAGTCAATTATAAAAGGCATGTTTCAAGTGGTAATTATTGCGTTAATGGTTTTTATTAGCGGTATTTTTGGCGTATACTTACTGCTAAAGCTTTAAGGAATAAAAATAAGAGGTGGGAAAAGCATGGAAACCTGGCAAATACTAGTGATAGGAGCACTGCTATTGGCAGGGGTTGTCGGTGCACTTTGGTATATTTGGAAGCCAAAAATCGGATTAAAACACCACAAAAGCGGTGAGGATATTGTAACTGAAGCGGCAGAAAAAGACGTTGAGCGTGTTTTTAATGATGAATTCCGCGAAGAACTAAGAAATCGAGGCAGGCTTCATTTCGAAAAAATCATTGGCGAAAATGCCATGTTTTTGCAACAGGACTTACGGCTTACTACTAGTCAACTTAATGATTATATGAAGAACGAGATCAAGAGGGTTTTGCAAGAAGAATTTTCTAAATACGAAGAATCAATAACCAGTGCAAAAGAATTGGCACTTGAAAGTATTCAAAAAACGCAACAAGCAATCGAGCAGCAGCGTTCTATGCTTGAACAGCAGCTAAATCAAGAGGCAGCAAAAGAAAAGGCCCGTTTGCTCGAGCATTTCGAAAAGAATATGGCCGACATTGTAAATCACTACATACTTGCTGCAATTGGTAATGAAATTGATCTGACCTCACAACTTGACTACATTTTCCAGTACCTTGAAGAAAATAAAGACGCAATTATTGCGGACATCCGGAGTGAAACGTAGGAGAAGAGAAAATAACATGGAGCTGAAACTTCCCTTAATCTTAGCTAGTCGACAAGACATTACGCACGCTCACAGAGAGCTGCGTGTTTTTGATGACAAAGTTATGCAAAGTGTTATGCGTCATGATAACCCAATAAAGTATCCTGCTATTTCTAATACGTTGCGGGCAATTGCCCAAGAAAATCAAGTAAATTTAGGTAATGAATCTGCAAGAAAAAAGTTATTAACAGATCTTGATAAACTGAAAAACAACGCGCCTTCAATTCATATCAGTTTTCCGTCTGACCCGAGCCCAGAAGTTTTACAAAAAATTGTTGCATGGCTGCGGAAAGAAGTAGACCCAAGAATTGTAATTCGGGTTGGTTTGCAACCGACCATTGCAGCCGGAATTGTTATGCGTACGCCAAACCACCAGTTTGATTTTAGTCTTCGGCGTCATCTTTATAATCATCGAAAAGATCTTATCGAGGTGTTAAGCAAGTGAGTAACAGACATTTCGAATATCTCATCGAAGCAGGGCATCCGATTGGCGAAGTCGTTGCTGTTGATAGGTATCTCATAAAAGTCAGAGGCTTACACCCTGTCAGCTCACATGCCTTAGTTTTGTTCGAAGATGGCTCAAAAGGTTTAGTTCATTATGTTTACGAAGATCACGCTGAAATTCTCCATTTAGGCGAAGAAATTTTGCAAATCGGTATGACAGCGGTTGTACAAAATGATGAACTTGTTTGCAAAGTAGGCAAAGATTTTATTGGTAGAGTCGTTTCTGTTACGGGTGAGCCTTTGGATGGTAAGGGCCCTATAGCGGCTGATGCCACTTGGCCAGTCTTTAACCCAGCTCCACCACTTTACACACGTAAACAGCTTAGTGATCAACTTGAAACAGGAGTGCTTGTAGTAGACAGTTTATTCCCTATCGTTAAGGGCCAGCGTATGGCAATCCTAGGTGATAGTAAATCAGGTAAAAGTACCTTGCTTACTCAATTGGCACTCCATCAAAAAGGTAGTGACCGTACTCTTATTTATGTTTTAATTGCCAAGCGCCGTGCAGATGTTGATCAGCTGCTTTCAAGGCTTGAAGAGCAGGATGCTATGAAGAACGCAATCGTGATTGTAGCGACTATGTTCGAGTCATTAGTTATGAGCTATCTTGCCCCGTATGTTGGCGCATCGATGGCTGAGTATTTTTGGCAGGAGCTTAACGAAGACGCCATCATTATTTACGATGATCTGACAAGTCACGCTATGGCATATAGGGAAATCTCGCTACTTTCGGGCGTTAGCCCAGGCCGTGATAGTTACCCAGGAGATATGTTTTATGCTCATAGCAGCTTGCTTGAGCGGGCAGGGCGCTTAGCCAGAAACGAAAAGACTCTTACAAGTTTGCCGATTGTTCTTGCGTCCGGTGGCGATATTACTGCATATTTGCCGACTAATATTATGTCTATTACAGACGGTCAATGGATTTTAGACATGGATATCTTTCGCGATGGTACTCGCCCTGCTCTTAATATTGGGCTTAGCGTTACTCGCGTTGGTGGTGTTGGTCATAACAAACGCCAAAAGGAAATCGTTGCAAGGGTCATGAAAACACTTGCAGCTTACAGACAGGCTTTAGAATTTTCGAGATTCGGTTCAGAACTTGCATTGGAAGCTAAAAAAGATTTAGCTGCCGGTAAAAGAATCATGGAACTACTTAATCAAACTCCTCAAGAAACCTTTAGCGTAATGGCACAGCAGATGATGTTTGAAACTGTTTTAGACGTTGAAGAAGGCGAACTTCTAGACATGGATGCTATGCGGAAAGTCGTTAACGAATTAGGTGTAAAAGTTAAAGAAGATGAAAACAGTTCAAATTATGACGAAGTTAAGAAAGAGCTAAAATCCAAGAGCTTACTGGAGATTAAAAAGTGAAAAGACCGAATGAGATCCAGCGTGAAGCACAAGGAATGGCAACCCTTACCGAACTTACGAGCGTGTTTGAAGGTATAGCCAGCATGCGCATTGCTCAAATTAAGAACCAAGTACTTCAGAGCCAGAATTTTTTTGATCGGCTATGGGCCATGTATACCCAAATTCGAGTCGGTTCGGTTTTTAATTTCGGCCATAGCCAAAACCAAGATGAAATTATTGATAAAGAACTATATATTGTGATCACTGCAGAAGGCGGTTTTAGTGGCGACATCGACAATAAAATCATTACTTACATGCTAGAAAATTACGATAAAGAAAAGAATGAAATTATTGTTATTGGCCACCACGGAGCAATTCAACTTTCACAAAGAGGCATTAGTTTTAAAAAATACTTTAAACTACCAAGCAAAGACCAAAATATAAATGTTAGCCCTATAATTCGAGAAGTCGAGCAATACAAGTCGACAATGGTGTTTTACCAAACATACGTCTCACTTACTGTGCAAGACGTAAAACGCATTTCGCTTAGTAAAGTGGTTGAAGATAGTGGTAAAAAATCTAAAAAAACTGATGAAGATGACTATATTACAGAGCTTACTTATATTTTTGAGCCAAGCGCCTTTGACGTCGTTGACCACCTCGAAAGTTCGATGATGACCATTGCATTGAGCCAAGTTATTTTAGAATCAAAACTAGCGCAATATGCTAGCCGATTTCAGGCTATGTCTGCAGCACATACTCGAGCTAAAGAAACTCAAGACGAGCTCAAGCTTTTATATAATCGAGCACGCCGAGCAATAAAAGACGAACGACTAAAGGAAATAATTAACGGCTTACGAAAGGCTCGAGCATGACATTGGGCAACGTAGTAGCAATTAAAGATTTGGTTATTCGTGTTGAGTTTGCCGAAGACATGCCTGAAATAGGTGAAGTATTAATTGTGCATGATAAAAACAAGTCGCCACTTTTAGTTGATTCGCTTCTAGACGATACCACTGCTATGTGCCTAAATATCCGATCAAGCCGTAGTATTCAAAAGGCGATGCCTGTTGAGCGAACCGGCAGAGGCATCGAAGTGCCTGTCGGCGAAAAAACTATTGGGCGTATATTTGATGCTATCGGTGAACCTCTTGACGGGCAGCCGCAGGTTTCGAACGATGTGCCAAGAAAGAATATATTTAAACTAGGGGCTAAAAGTACTAGTTTTAGTGCTTCAAAGCCAGAAATTCTTGAAACAGGCATTAAAGTAATCGATTTCTTCACACCTTTCGTTAAGGGTCGCAAAATTGGTGTCATTGGTGGTGCTGGTGTTGGTAAAACGGTTCTTACAATGGAACTTATTCACAATATTGCCCGAGGTGGCAAAGGTTTGTCATTCTTTGCCGGTATCGGAGAGCGCGTTCGTGAAGGTCATGAGCTTTACGAAACACTACAAGAGTATGACTTGCTTAAAAGCACTTGCATGTTTTTCGGGCAAATGAACGAAAACCCTGTACAGCGAAGTTTAGTTACTATTTCGGCTGTTGCCTTAGCCGAATATTTTCGTGACGAAGAACGTAAAGACATACTGTTTTTCGCAGACAATATGTATCGCTTTGTGCAGGCAAAAAATGAGCTCGCTACGATTTTAGACCAAATCCCGAACGAAGGTGGATATCAGCCGACTATATTTTCTGATATGAAAATACTGCAAGATCGCTTGAGTTCGAACGAGAATGGTTCTATTACCGGT
>CAZAXJ010000028.1:0-310 GCA_964489075.1 uncultured Candidatus Saccharibacteria bacterium | reverse complement strand
TCTTCAGACTATTTATGTTCCTGCAGACGACCTTTCTGACCCAGCTGTCCAAGTAATTCAACATGAACTCGATTCAATTATTGTGCTAAGTCGTAAAATTGCCGAACAAGGAATCCGCCCAGCTGTCGATCTTATCCAAAGTACCTCAAGTTTATTGAGTCCAGACGTAGTTGGCGACAGGCACTATGTACTAAGTGTTCGTGTTCAAGGTATTTTACAAAAATACGAACAATTGAAAAGTATTATCGCAATTATCGGTGAAAACGAACTGAGCCCTGCCGACCGCGCAGAATATGCAAAAGCCAAGAAG
>CAZAXJ010000027.1:0-8053 GCA_964489075.1 uncultured Candidatus Saccharibacteria bacterium | reverse complement strand
AAGAAGAATATATGAAAATATTTGTAGGCGCAGATCATAATGGCTATGGGCTAAAAAACGAAGTTTTAGATTATTTGGCAAAAGCAGGTTATGATGCCGAAGATGTAGGCGACAAACAGTTTAACCAGGATGATGACTTTCCTGTTTTTGCAGGTGCGGCAGTTCAAAAAGTTTTAACCAGTGAAGATAATGATCCAAGAGCAATATTAATTTGCGGTAGTGGCCAAGGTATGGCTATGGCGGCAAATAGGTTTCGCGGAATTCGTGCTGGCCTCGGCTGGAGCCAAGAGGCGGCGAAAAGTACTCGAAATGATGAAGACAGCAATGTGTTGGCGCTACCAGCGGAAATTCTAAATGAAGACAAAAACAAAGCAATGGTTATTATCGAAACATGGCTAAATACACCGTTTGCTAAAGCAGCACGGTTTATGCGACGTAATCAAGAACTCGATCAACTTTGATATAGTTAGTGGCAATGAGTATTATCTGCCCAACTGTTCTTGCTGTTGACGTACACGAATATCGTGAGCAACTAGAACGTGTAATTCCGTTTGCACAAAGAATACAGGTTGACTTAAAAGACGGTATTTTTGCAAAAGGCAGATCGGTGGCAATAAACAAAATCTGGCTGCCCGAAAATATTCAAGTAGATTTACATTTGATGTTCCAAAACCCAGAGAAACACCTAGTTACGATAAAGGAGCTTAAACCTCATATGGTAATAGTTCACGCAGAAAGTAATTGTGATATACCTAAATTTGCCTCTGAGCTGCGGGATTTAAATATTAAAACTGGGTTAGCTGTACTGCAAGGCACAAAAATTAGCTATGTATCTTATTTATTTCCACATGTTCAACACTTACTTATTTTTAGTGGTAATCTTGGAAAGTTTGGTGGAAAAGCCGATCTTAAACTGACTGAAAAAATAACTGAAGCAAAAAGAGAACATAAATATCTAGAAGTTGGTTGGGATGGCGGTGTAAACGAAGAAAACATTGCCAAATTGGCTGCAGCTGGTGTAGATATTTTAAATGTTGGTGGCGCAATTCAAAAAGCTGACTCGCCTCAAGAAGCTTATGCTACAATGGTCTCAAGGGTTGAGACATCAAAAGATGACTAAAAAACTATCAATAGAAAAACTGCAAGAGATTGCCAATAGTATACGCAAAGACATTATTAAAATGCTCGAGCATGCTGGTAGTGGCCATTCTGCTGGCCCATTGGGCTTAACGGATATTTTTACTGCGCTTTATTTTGATATTTTGCGGCATGACCCCAAAAAACCAAACTGGAGCGAACGTGATATTTTGCTGTTAAGTAACGGGCATTGTGTGCCTGTACGCTACGCAACAATGGCAGAAGCAGGTTATTTTAATAAAAAAGAATTACAAACATTACGTCAATTTGGTTCACGCTTGCAAGGCCACCCAGAGCGGACGAAACTACCTGGGATGGAAAACACTAGCGGGCCACTTGGTAGCGGCTTAAGTCAAGCCGTTGGCATGGCATTGGGCTTGCGCATGAACAAACAACATCACAGGTGGATCTACGTTGTTATGGGCGATGGTGAGCTAGACGAAGGCAACATTTGGGAAGCAGCAATGCTTGCACCAAAATATAAGCTCAACAATATAGTCGGTATCGTTGACCGCAATAATATTCAAATCGATGGCCCAACTGAATCTGTTTTGCCACTAGAAGATTTGAGTGCTAAATGGGAAGCCTTTGGCTGGCACGTTATTGAAATAAATGGCAATGATATAGAGGCTGTTATTGACGCCTGTGCCATGGCTAGGGCAATTGTAGAAAAACCCGTAGTTATTATTGCGCATACAGTACCAGGTAAAGGTGTAGATTTTATGGAATACGACTTTCACTGGCACGGAATGCCGCCGAATCACGAACAAGCCAAAGAGGCTCTACATCAACTCCGCACCTTAGACGGCCGCATAAGGAGCGAACATGAGTGAGTTTTATTTAGCTGATTATTTATCGCAAGATGTTGCAAGCGAGCCGATTCGTAAGGGATTTGGCCGCGGGCTTAAAAAAGCAGGCGGGCTAAACGAAAATGTTGTGGCTGCCTGTGCTGACTTAACTGAAAGCACGCAGATGCATTTGTTTAAAGAAGCCTTTCCAGAAAGGTTTGTTGAAATCGGCGTAGCCGAACAAAACCTAGTTACAGTTGGTTCGGGCTTGGCAGCGATGGGTAAGATCCCGTTTGTAAGCAGCTACGCAGCTTTTAGCCCCGGCCGTAACTGGGAACAAATTAGAACAACGATCTGTTTAAACGACGTGCCAGTAAAAATTGTTGGCAGCCATGCAGGTGTTAGCGTTGGGCCAGACGGCGCCACCCACCAAATGCTAGAAGATATTGCTTTAATGCGTGTTCTGCCAAATATGGTAGTGATTGCGCCGGGCGACAGTGTTGAGGCGGAAAAAGCAACGCTTGCATTGGCCGCAGATAAAAGACCAGGTTATTTACGTTTAGCACGCGAAGCTAGCCCTGTTATAACGACCGAAAAAACACCTTTCGAAATAGGCAAAGCCTATCCATTAATTTCTGGCAATGACGTTACAATAATTACGACAGGTGCAATGACTTATCAAGCGCTAGTTGCAGCGGACAAACTATTTAAAGATGGGATCGATGTAGAAGTTATTCATTGCCCAACCATTAAGCCATTAGATGCAGTTACGATATTAAAAAGTGCGCAAAAAACAGGAGCCGTTATAACCGTTGAAGAAGCGCAAATTAATGGTGGCTTAGGTGGAGCAGTAGCCGAACTTTTGTCTGAACACACACCAACACCTATGCGTCGGATTGGCATTAAAGACAGATTCGGTGAAAGTGGTAAGCCAAATGAACTACTCGAACATTTTGGCTTGACTCATAAAAATATAATGCGCGTTACGCATGAACTCATGCATGCGTTGGGCAGACAGTAAGGAAATTAGGGTGGCACTAACAATAAGAGAGATAAGAAAAAATTGTACCAACGCTCGCGAAAGCATACAAAGGGCCCGCGATGAACACTATGCAATAGGTGCTTTTAATATTGATAACCAAGAAACTTTAATTGCAATAAGTAAGGCTGCCCAAAAATTACAAGCACCGGTAATGGTCGAGGTAAGTGATGGCGAAGTCAAAGCAATTGGGCTAGATAATGTTCGTGACATGGTTAATAACTACAAGCGCCAATTTGGGATAGAAATGTATGTTAATTTAGACCATAGTCCAAGCGTGCAGGATGCAAAAGCAGGAATTG
Source organism: uncultured Candidatus Saccharibacteria bacterium (assembly GCA_964489075.1). Lineage (GTDB taxonomy): Bacteria > Patescibacteriota > Saccharimonadia > Saccharimonadales > CAIOMD01 > JBBRSL01. The sequence continues at coordinate 4,787 of CAZAXJ010000027.1, read as the reverse complement.
ATGCAGGATTTGAATTTATCCATATCGACGTAAGCCAAGCTAATCATGATGCAACTGATGATGAAATTATTTCGGCAACAAAAGAAGTGGTTGAATATGCAAAGTTCACAGGTGCATTAGTAGAAAGCGAACCTCATTATTTTGGTGGCAGTAGCAATGTTCATAAAGAAGCCTTCGACTACGAAGAAATCAAAAAAACTTTTAGTACACCAAAAGGGGCGAAAGCATTCGTAGAAGCAACAGGTATTGATACATTTGCTGCCGCTATTGGTAACTTGCACGGCAGCTATCCTGTACCTAAAACTTTAGATTTGGATCTACTTGAGCGAATTCGAAAAAGTGTTGACTGTAATATTAGTTTGCATGGTGGCAGCGGAACACCTGGGCATTTTTTTGAGGAGGCAGTGCGTATTGGTGTAACAAAAATAAATGTTAACAGCGATATGCGAAAAGCTTTTCGAGATACACTCGAAAAAGTTTTGCGCGAAAATCCGGATGAATACGCGGTTGTTAAGTTAATGCCAGAGGTTTATGGTGCTGTTCAGACAGTAGTAGAAAGTAAGCTAGCTAGCTACAACTCAGTTGGTAAAGCGATTGCCTAAAACAGATTAGAACTGTCTGCTATAGCAGTACCCCAGCGCCATAAATCTCTGACTTGATTCCTACCAAACAAAACTGGGCAGCCAATATGTGGTTTAGAACTCGTTTCTTTCGAACCTAAAGTAACACCTTCTTTAGGTTCGAGTTGCAAAATGTCTATCCTAAAATCGATACTTTCATTATTGCCATTTTTACGGACTTTAAGCAGATCGTTCTGGTTGAGTTTTGTAATATAGTTATCTTGAAAAATAACCAATTGATCAATACTGATACTAGAAAGTCTCATCAAAGGCTTATGACTTTTTTCGATTATCTGAACTTTTTGAGAGTGTTCATAACCTTCTTGTTCACAAAAGTCGCTAAACTGTTGCAAAAGTTTACTAATATGGCTAGTTGCCGTGCTAATTCCTGCATAAAACGGGAACCTAGGGTCGTTTATACCGATCCCTCTAAGTAGTGCTCGATTATGGTTTATCAATTCAAAGTCTAAAAACTCATCAAAATCGTGCATATCTTCTTTATAAGAACGCATAGTATTGATAACCGAATGTACATCAGTAATTAGTGATGCATTCATCTTGTAGCCTAAAGTTTCAAAATCGGTAATTTCTTCTGAGCTAATCGGCATTCCGGTACTGTCTATAAGCCCAAGCTTACCGCGTTGTCCCAGTTGAGAAAAAGTTCTATCAAGACACATTTCAATAATTCGTGCAGCTCTTCCGTAGAATTCAGGCCGACTTTTTGCAAGGAGTTCTTCCTCTTCTTGACTTTCAAGCGTACTGATAGTATCTAAGGTTAGCCTTTCATTAAAATGAGGGCACTGTGATATGTCATTTTTCCAATTTAGCGCTGATCTTATAGCTTCCGGTTTTGGCATTTTTAAGGGTCCTGTCGCCCAAAATAGATATTTATAGTATCTCAGCCTAACGCAAACAGATACAAAACAAAAGCATAAGTGCTATACTTTTTACTAATGAGCGAACACAAAAAAAGACACGAAACTAGTGTGCTTGCTATTGGTGCAGCCGTACAAGATGTTTTTTTAAAAGGAAAAATTTTTAGACCCCATAAAGAAGATGACGGAGAATACGTAGAAGAGTTCGCGTTAGGAAGTAAAAACGATATTGATGGCGTTGTTTTTAGTACTGGTGGCGGGGCTACCAATGCTGCCGTTACGTTTGCCCGCCAAGGTTTACATGCTTATTACATGGGTAAAATTGGTAAAGATGCAGCAGGTAGAGCAATTCTTGATGATCTGCACAAAGATTTAGTAGATACAAGCTTGGTTGGATATTCAAAAGAGCACGGAACTGGCTATTCCTGTCTTCTTCTCGCACCTAATGGCGAGCGTACAATCTTAACATACAGAGGCGCAAGCACACACTACGAAATCAGTGAGAGGGATTTTCATAGCACTCGTCCTGATTGGATATACCTAAGCAGCGTAGAAGGAAATTTTGAAATCTTAGAAACGGTGTTCGCATATGCAAAGCATCACGATATAAAAATTGCTATGAATCCGGGCAAAAAAGAGCTTCAAAGCAAGAGTAAACTTAAAGCGTTATTACCACAATTAACGGTACTTTCGATGAACTTGCAAGAAATGCAGCAGTTATATAAAGGCGAGAACAGAGAAGATCTAATAAGGGCATCAAACGATGAAGTTGAGTTTATTGTTGTGACTGATGGGCCGCATGGTGCTTCTGCAGGTAATCGAAAGCAAATTGTCCACGCAGGTATGTACGAAGATGTTCCCGTTGTCGATAGGACGGGGGCAGGTGACGCTTTTAGTTCTGGCTTTACTGCCATGGTAGCAAGAGGCGAAAGCTTGGCTGACGCTGTAACATTTGCAAGTGCAAATTCTACAAGTGTTGTTAGTAAAATTGGTGCCAAAGACGGTATCCTCGATATTCACGCTAAAATTCACGCCATGCCATTAAAAGTGAAGAGTTTTTAGTGTAAGATAAGCATAAGAGATAGCGATAAATATATGTCAAGATTTATATCAGAACTTTTGGGCGCTACTGAACCTATGTTTTCGTTAGCCGTTAGGCAACTTGAACAAGCTAGTGGTAAGCCCGGCGTAGATGTACGCTTGACAGCAGAAATCATTGGCCAGATAAATCAGAAAACAGCTGATCTTGGACTTGACCCTAAAGATACTACTGGTAAGGAACTGTATGCCGCACTACTAGGGCACCTTAAGAAAAATGATGAACACCTTGCCAAGGCCATTGGTGGCAAAGATGCCGAAGACGTTAAAACACTAATGCCATTAATGAAAAAAGCGTTCGAGGATGTGAAAGTTCCCCGAAGTTCTTGGGTGCTTAAAAAAAGTGTTGCCAAAGAGTTCCTAAAACGAACTCCACCACCAAATATAATGAAACTCCTAAAATACAAAAGCATCGACAGCATGCTTAAGAACGAAAATATATTTGAAATTTACGGTGCGTTAAGATTTGCAGAAGGCCCAGAGTGGCTTAACGATTTTAATAGAAACTACAGCAGCTTAAAGCCTAGCGATTTTGAGGAGCGTGATATTGAAATCGTCGTGATGCCGAGTAGCCGTTGGAGTGAATTGTCTGAAGGTTTTGTTCATAAAAAGCGACACAACATAACTCACCTAAAAGAATTGGGTGTGATTTTGATGTTACCGATACATATCGAAAAAATGCCAGGCTTAAGTATGACAGTTATGCCGCTGTTGTTTCACTACCTAAACGAAATACGACTTTATAGTGCCTTTTTCAAGATGCAACAAGTAAAACCAGATTTTGCAGATATTTTTATTAATACACTAATTGCCGATCCTGCGCAGACTGCCGTTATGGCAGGTCAAAATATTCATTGGCGTGTCATACAGCGTTATTTTGGGAAATTAGAAAATGAATATCATCCGGAAATTTTTGAGCCCCATGTTCAGCCCGAAGATTTACACTGGCGTCGTGCGGAGCATATTCTTTACGAAATCGACCCGGAGCTTGGTTGGTGGAGAGATCTTGATTACGTTGGTGTTATGCATGCCGGTAGGCCTGTAACGTTGAACCTTATGGATGTTGCAGTTAGCTATAGCAATGATACGCCTTACAAATCACAGGCAATTTACCATTTCAGAGAAGCTCTTTGGAACGAATTGTTTATGCGATACATGGGCGAGAAAGTTCTTGAACAACAAGTTTTGAAGCAGTTAGATAACGATATGATTGCGCCAGAGACATTAGTTGCTAGCATGAGGGGTAAGCGGGGTTTTTAATGAACTACAGCATTTGTGTTTCTGGTGCTGCTAGTGGCGATACAGTCGAAAAATCTCGTGAACTTGCAGAAAAGTTAGGCCAGGAGATTGCCAAAAGGGGTCACATAATTACAACTGGGGCAACAGTTGGTCTGCCTCTTTTTGCAGCCACTGCTGCATTTCAATCAGGTGGTGTTAGTATTGGTTTTTCGCCTGCAAGTAGTTTGCGCGAGCATGTGCATAAGTACCGATTACCAATAGGAATGTTTAACTTTATTAATTACACAGGTATGAACTACGTTGGGCGTGACGTTTATTTGGTTCAATCTAGTGATGCGGTAATAACCGTAGGTGGTAGATTTGGTAGTTTGCATGAGTTTACTACTGCGATAGAAAGCAATATGCCTTGCGGAGTTTTACTTGGAAGCGGTGGAACTGCAGATATGATTCCGGAACTTATGGAAAGGCTCGAACCTCCTCATAGGAAGATGGTTGTTTTTGATGATGAGCCCGAAAAACTCGTAGACAAAATAATAAAAATGCTGGATGAAGAACATAGGGGTATTGATACAAAAACACTTATTAATCAATGGTTTATAAGTATTCCAAAGGTAAATCGAGAACGAAAAGGTTAAGTTTTGGTTGCAAAACAAAAGATAAAAAACAAGCAACTCAAGCCAGAATATATAGTTAGGGTCGTCTCAAAAAACAAACCTACAGTAAAAAAGCGGACATCAAAAAAACAAAACAAACCTAAAAAAAATTTTTGGCAAAAACTATCAAAAAATCGAAAGCGGCTTATAGCGCTTGCAATTTTTACTTTTTTTATTGCAACTACAGTCGGCTTATTTGTAACTAATTCTGTAAAAAACGCAACTAAATCTTATCAGAACGCAGCAAACGCAGCAGATTCATTAAACACAACAGACCCGAGGTTAAGTAGGGTAACAAAAAT
>CAZAXJ010000026.1:1213-8181 GCA_964489075.1 uncultured Candidatus Saccharibacteria bacterium | reverse complement strand
TTACCCACTTTTGGCTCCTTGTCGTGAACTATAGCACCAGACTAGACTTAAATACAAATATCTTGAAATTATCTAGATTTGCCGGCCTTAGTTCGCAGTGTAAACCAACTGAGCAAAGTTATAACTGTAAAACATACGAAAGACATGAACGGTATAGTAATAAACCCTAGCCAATTAATTTGGGCATTAGTGCAAGACACTGCTGCGCTTAACGAGCAATCTAAAAATGATTCTTTAATAATCCCCCATTGCAACAAGCTGTGATAAAAAGCAATTACCATACCAACAATACTAAGCGGCAATGCGTAATAAAAAACGTTTTTGTCTTTTCTCAAAATACCGACCGAAAAAATGAAAACTAATGGATACATGAAGATACGCTGCCACCAGCATAAATTGCAAGGGGTCAGTTCTGCAATCTCGCTTAAAATAAGACTACCAAATAGTGCTGTTGTTGCGAAAAACCATGCAAAATACACTGCATTTTCGCTTAGTAATTTATTTATTTTCTGTAGCATTAACTACGTAAATTATAGCAAATTTGGTTACAGATTTTTAGTTAATCGCTTCTAGATCTTGATCTAACTCGCTTGTATTCAAGTCTGACTCGACCGAAGATTCATCTAAAGTTTTCTGTGCCGCATCGGCATCACTTTTGGAATTAATCGGATCTTTACTAGTGGTTGTGGTAGCCGAACTAGCTTCACTGCTTACGTCTTTTGTATATTGCGAGGCCTGATACACCCGCCAACCAATAAAACCTACCAGCCCGATAATCATAACAATTAGAACAACGGGTAGTAATGCAAAACCTTTTTGAGAAACCTTAGTAATATTTTTCATTATTCTTGGCCCTCACTTTCAGAAGTTGTCGTAGTCTTATCTACACTTGCGCTTAGGGCTTTAAGAACATCTTTTATTGCCATTCTATACTCTTTCAAACTGTCTCTTGCTTCAATTACACCTTCTTTAAATGCAGTCAAGTTAGTAATTAGCGAATCAACCTGGGTGCAATCTACATCCGTTTCAAGACCTTTTAAGGCAACAATTGCGTCAGCTGCTTTCGTCTGAGCGTCAGCTGCTTTAGCGACTAATGCATCATAATCTTCTGCATCTAATTTTTTCGTGTCATGAAAACTCTGTGCTCGGGCAAATATCTTATCGAAAACTCCTTTATGTTTTTCAGCAACCACTACCATCTGACTCTGGCGCTTTTCTAAATTCTGTGCTCGGGCTTCGCACGCTTTTGCTCTTGCCTCAATCGGCTTTTCCTTAGCGCTCGATTTGGCTTCCATAATTTTTTGCTTACTTTTGGCACGAAGTTCAGCAATTTTCTTCTGTATTTCTTCTGGTGTTTTCTTTACCTGTACAGCTGGTTTATCACTTGTTCCTTCGCTCGGTTCTGTTTCTGACATGGCGTTTACAGGCATCGCTAAAACAAGTGCTATAACCAATGGCAAGGCCACTAGCGAAATTCTTTGGACCGCAATTTTCATTTACAATCTCCTTTTATCATAGTTGTCTGTTTTTACTACTTATATCTGCAGTAAATTATAACATAAGTTTTTTGTAATATTTGCAAGCTAAAAGTGCTCGCGAAGATGTGCCATACTATAATCCCAATCCGAATCTGCCTTCTTGTGTGGATTGAAAATATTATGCGGATCAAAAATTTTTTTTGTCTCTTTAAACAACGAAAGTACCTCTTCGCCGTACATCGCTCCAAGCCAAGGTCCGCGGATCATCCCATCGTTGTGTTCGCCGCTCAAACTTCCGTTGTACTTTAAAACCAGATCAGTTATTTCACGCATTGCAGGCTCTAATTTGGCCTTTTCTTTGGGTTTTTCAATGTTCATAAGTGGAATAATATGAAAATTACCGTCGCCCATATGCCCAGCAATAGTTGCAAACAATTTATATTTTTTTATAACACGCCGAATTTCAGGGAAAAACTGCGGTAAGCTTACTGGCGGAACAACTAAATCGTCCATAAAAGGTGCTGTGTGTTTATCTTTTACCTTGCTTCTAAGTAAATTGAAGCTCTCACGGCGCATAATCCAAAATTTCTTACTTTTTTCCTCTGTTTCATCTTCTTCCATCGCCATTTTATATTTTTTGAGAGCTTGGCGCTGCGTATGAATCTTCTGAGCAACCTCTTCTTTTGTTTCCCCCGTAAATTCAATTAACAAAATTAGTTTCGGTATCCCTTTTAAAAGCATGAGGGCATCTGGTAAAAGTCGCCAGCCGAGCTCTACTAGACCCTTTATACCCAATTTTTTTCTAAAGCTAAAAAAGAATTTAATGCTCAACCAAAGTGTTACGTCATCAAACGACTCGAAGCTCTCCGGTTTATGTGTTAGAACATCATTTATCAAATCGCCAAGTTTTGAAATATCCTTCATAAAACAGACTAAAACACCAGAGTGTTTAGCTTTTGGCACTAGCTTAAAATCAATTTCGGTTACCAAACCGAGTGTACCTTGGGCTCCGACTATGGCTTGGGTTAAATCAAAGATGCCTGTTTCTCGATCCCAGATATTCCAAAGATGATATCCTGTAGAATCCTTACTAACAACAGGTTTGGCAGACTTAATGAGGTCATAGTTATGATTCACAAGTTCAAAAATCCGTTTATAAATGTTCCCTTCGTAGTCGTTCTGAGCAATCTTGGCATCAAGTTCTTGCTTGTTTAGCGGCCTGACATTATATTCATTTCCATCCGCAAATACGACTTTTAAAGAATTTATATATTTTTCGGTTTTACCAAATTTTAGTGATTTTTCACCACCAGCGTTGTTATTAACCATCCCACCGACCGTACACAAATCACGTGATGCCGGATAGCTCGGCATGTACGATCCGAATTCGAGCGTTTTTGGTTCAAAATCTCTATAAAAAACTCCTGGCTGAACTCGAGCCCGCATAGCATTCACTTCTAAAATTTCATGAAAATACTCCGAAAAATCAACGATAACACTATCTCCGATTGCCGCACCGGACATATCCGTACCACCGCCTCTCGCGGTTATTGAAAGCTCAGGATTTTGCTGCTTGTTGCTACTGACAAACTTTACAATTTTACTTACTTCGGACGCATTTTTGGGATAAGTGACAACACTTGGTCGAAGCTCAAACATACTTGCATCATGACTATAAAAATCAAGTGCCTCGTCGCTTACATCAACCTCGCCGGATATTGTTTCTTTTAGACGTTTTTGTAAATCCTGCATACAGATATAAGAGTACAGCCAACTAAGCGCAAGCGCAATAAACTCATGCTACAATAACGCTTATGCTACGAAAGCACCTCGTTATTGTTGGCGGTGGTTGGGCTGGGCTAAAACTTGCACGAGAGCTCCGACATGAAAATCCAAAAAAAATACGAATTACATTAATATCGGATGATTCAAATTTCCGATTTAGCCCTGGGTTGTACAGGGTGGCTACTGGTGCACGTGAACGGGAAGCTATTATCCCGATAAACGAAGTTCTCGAAGCTATTCCTAACATTACATTTGTTAAAGATGCCGTGTTGAAAATTGACCGAGATAAAAAAACAATAAAAACAAAAGGGGGGGCTGTGTTTCATTATGACTATGCAGTTCTTGCCCTCGGTATGGTCACGACTTATTTCAATATCCCTGGTATTGCTGAAAATTCTTATAGCATCAAAACTGCTGCCGAGCTTCGAAAGCTTAAAAGTCATCTCCATCAAGAGTTGATCAACTTTAATGCACCAGACAAAAACTATGTCGTTGTTGGAGCCGGCCCGACTGGAGTTGAACTCGCAGCGGCGATGACTTCTTATATGAAACGGATTGTAAGATGGCACGGTATAAAAAGACGTAGAATAAATATAGAGATAGTCGAAGCTGCCCCTAAAGTACTCCCTGTCCTCAAGCCCAAAGTGTCAAAGCTTGTACGGAAACGCCTACGAAAATTGGGAGTTAAATTAGATTTAAATGCAAAAGTAGAGGCAGAAAGTAATTCAACCCTTCAAGTCAGTGGTAAAAGTCTGCCTACAAAAACCGTTATTTGGACAGCAGGTATGGCAAACAACCCTTTTTATAAAGAAAATGAAAAACAGTTTACTTTTAATGAACGTGGAAAAATTATAGTTGATGATCATTTGTGCGTTGATGAACACACTTATGTCATTGGAGATAATGCAGCTACGCCTTTTAGCGGACTGGCATACACGGCAACACATAATGCGAAATTTGTTGCAAATGATATTCGAAAAAAATTATCAGGTGTTTCTGCCACAAAAAAATATAAACCATCATCTCCACCTGCAGTGATACCAGTTGGCAGTAGATGGGCTATCTTGCAGTATCGGTCCATTATAATCAGTGGTTTTGTAGGTTCAATATTCAGAGTTTTAGGAGATTTCGTTGCTTACATGGACCTACTTGGATTTTGGGCCGGTTTTAGAATATGGATAAAATCGTATGAAGAAGAAGAGCAGTGTCAAGTTTGCAAAACCTCGTTGCAACAACAAACTATCATTAGCGAACTTACAAACTAATATTCACTATCTTCTGATTCGAATGATTCTAGTTTTTTTGAATTCGAATACAGCCGCCAAAGTGCTAAACCAACACTGCTAAAAGCTAAAGCCCCAATTATCAGAATTACAGCGTTATTACTTGAGCGCTCTGTGTCAATACTACTAGCTTCTCCTGCGATATCTGTTATCGGATCATCAGCGGCAACAGCAGTTTTGTTGTCTTTCTGTTGCGCTAGAGCGCTAATATCAGATGGCGCTACAGAAACGATGCCTATCACTAGCAGAAAACTTATTACGGCAATGACTCCACGCTTCATATCTATTTAAATTATGCGCTTATTAAATTTCTAAGCAATAGTTCGCTATACTAAAACAAGCTATGAAAGAAAAAGAAGTAAGACAGCTATCAAGCAAAGAATATGAAAAACTTGGGCGCGATTTATGGATGATATACGAATCGAATTATCGTAATAGAAACCGTGCGTATTACTTTACATTCATCAAAGGTATAATTTACGGATTTGGAATCTTCCTTGGTGGTACAATTGTCGTTGCAATTCTAGTGTATATTCTCGGAACTTTCGATCAGGTTCCACTTGTTGAGAAGCTTTATAACGCAATTACCAACCCTACCGATATTAACCCGAACTACTAAAAACTTTTACTTCTGAAGTTTATCTGTTATAGTTCAGCTAGCTAGAAGAGTCGCTTGGGAGAATTCTAGGATAATTAAGTTAAAGTTTCAGGTTAAGAGGAGCGACGTCTCGTTGATACGGGTACCTCTTAGGGAGACAAGGGGTATAAACAAATGGCAAATAAACTTTTTGTAGGCAGCCTTGCTTGGGGAACTGACGATGCTGCTTTGCAAAACTTTTTTGCATCTGCAGGCACAGTTGTTTCTGCAAAGGTCATTACAGATCGCGACAGCGGTCGTTCAAAAGGTTTCGGTTTCGTCGAAATGAGCACAGACGAAGAAGCAGCAAAGGCTATCGCTGAGTTAAACGGCAAAGAACTTGATGGCCGACCTATCAACGTCAACGAAGCTCGCCCGCAAGAACCACGAGAAAATCGTGGTAATGACCGTGGCGGTAATCGTTACTAAATAAAAGTCAGTTTTGTAAAAAACTCTCTGAACTAACACAGAGAGTTTTTTATTTAGCAAAAGGAAGTTTTGCAATAAACATAGCACCACCACTGCTTGGCTTATTTTCGACTGTAAGTTGACCACCATGTTTACTGATAATTTCGTATGCAAGTGACAGTCCCAACCCATGACCTTCGGACTTTGTTTTAGTACCTCTATAAAATCTGTCAAAAATATATGGCAAATCTTTTTCAGCAATGCCTTCCCCATTATCCTCAACACTCAACACTACTTTTGAACGATCTTTTACTAAGGCAATTCTGACTTTCGGATTATCAACATTTGCATGCTGTAAAGAATTATTAACTAAAATTGTTACTACTTCTGTTAACAAATCTTCTTCGCCAAGTACTTTGATTTTTGGTTGTATTTCTTTGGTAATTTTTATCCCGTGCTGTTTTTCGAGTTCTGTTGCCCGTTTGTCTATTGCTTTACTCAATAATACTGTCTTTTTTGTAAGCTTGTCGTTATCTATTTTTGTTAATACCAGTAGTTGGTCACTTAAATTTTTGAGCCTAGCTATTTCTTCTAAATTACTATTTAGTGTTTCAGAGAAGGTTTTTTTAGTCGAAACGTTAGATTTTAGAGCAACTTCAATTTCGGTTTGCATAGTTGCAAGTGGAGTTCGTAGTTCATGGCTTGCATCTGCTGTAAATCGACTTTGGGCAGTATGAGCCTCTTCAATCGGACGCAGTGTACGTTTTGCAAAAAAATAACTGGCAACCGCACCCAAACCTACAATAACTATGTCAATAAAAATAATTTGCTTAAGTAGCTCTTCGCGCTCGTCATTTAGAACTTCGCGTCGTTGCGAAGCAAAATCGGGTGGTAATACTATTACTTCTCTTGGTCCACCTGTACGGCCTCCGGCAATTATTTCACCCTGTCTTTCCGCAGATCGTTCTAACCTGTTCGTTGCAATATTGTAAATAGGTAAACTAAACAATAAAACTACTAGTAGCAAGGCCGCTACGTACCAAAGAGTTAATTTATTAACAGCTGATTCAAACATACTATGCCTCTAATTTGTACCCAAAACCACGTACTGTTTTGATTATCCTTCCTTCTTCATCTTGTATTTTTTTGCGAAGTGTACGCACAAAAACTTCAACTGTATTTGGTAATACGTCCGCATCAAAATCCCAAACATGTTGCACAATCTGATCTTTGCTAACAACAGTATTTTTGTTGTGAGCTAGGTACTCTAATAATGCAAACTCGCGTTTTGTTAAGTGGATCTCTTTGCCGGCTTTTGTAATTTTTTTTGAACTCATTTCAATAACTAAATTACCTAACTTTACCTCTGGTCCAACA
>CAZAXJ010000026.1:0-1203 GCA_964489075.1 uncultured Candidatus Saccharibacteria bacterium | reverse complement strand
ACGCCTTAGCAAAGCTTTAACCCTTGCAAGTAGCTCATCGAAAACAAAGGGTTTTGTTAAATAATCGTCGGCACCTTTATGCAGCCCACTGACTTTGTCGGTTGTTTCGCCCATAGCTGTGAGCATCAGTATGGTGCCTTTCCAATCATCGGCTCTAAGCTTAGTACAAATATCTAAGCCATCTTTCCCTCCGGGCAACATTCGATCTAAAATCAACAAATCATAATCATCGTTTTGGGCGTAGCTTAATCCTTCTTCTGCTGTCTCTACAAGCTCTACAGAATAACCGTCCTGTTCTAGACCACGCTTAATTGCCCGACCAAGTTTAGGTTCATCCTCTACTAGCAAAATTTTCATTACCTGATAATTGTAACAATTCTATCCTTAAGGTTCGCTGAAATAAAAAACCGCCCCATTTTTGGGGCGGTAAGGAATGATACGGCTTATAGTATTATTTTTACTAATTTTTACATACGGCCACCAGGCCCACCTCCTCGCATTGGCATTAAATAACTTTCATCAATACCGTTGTCTTGAGCCCACTGCTTAAGCTCATCGCGCTTGGCATCCATAGCTGCTTTGCGTTCATCTTCGGTCATGTTCTTAAATGACTCCATGTTTTTATCGCGGTCAGCTTTCATTTCGTCATGCTTGGCCTGAATCTTATCAGACTGCGCTTGGGTAATCTTACCTTCTTTTACAAGAGTTGCTAATTTGTCCTTAAAGTCTTGCTCATGCTCGGCTTCGTGTGCTGCTCTATTTTCATCGAAAACCTTCTGAACTTCGTCTTTATTCAAGTTAAACTTGCTTGCGATTTTATCTACTAAAGATGAACCGCTATCTGCACTTTCGGCCTGCACAGCATGAGCTGCAAGTGGTGCTGCAGCCCCCAGTGTGAGTGTTGCAGCAGTTGCCGCAACCATTAAGCTTTTTTTCATTGATTCTCCTTGTTTAACATTCTGCTTTGGATAGTCCGCGCGCTCTTTTAGGTTCTAAAACCTCTAAACACTTCTACCAAACTAATCCTCCGCGTCGCCAACTATTTAGGCGATACAAGCAGCTTATATATCGAACCTTAACATTAGCTTAAATAATGAAAAATTAGTAAATAACAGATAAAAAAGCTATAATTCCGTAGTTGTTAGGGTGTCGCCAAGTGGTAAGGCACTGGGTTCTGGTCCCAGCATTCGGGGGTTCGAATCC
>CAZAXJ010000025.1:7368-8358 GCA_964489075.1 uncultured Candidatus Saccharibacteria bacterium | reverse complement strand
ATTCAGTACAACCGAAACGATGTAACTTTTGCTAGGAGCACTTTCAGGGTTAAGGGCGATGTTGTCGACGTTTTTCCAGCCGGAGAGGAAGTGGCATATCGTATTGAGTTTTTTGGCGATGAAGTTGATCGAATCACAAGAATAAATCCGTTAACGGGCGAAGTTGAAGCGCAACTTGATACCTATACAATTTATCCGAGTAGTCACTATGTGACACCGCAGCAAAAACTTAAACTTGCTCTAGGCAAAATCCAAGAAGAGTTGGGTAAGCAGCTAAGTTTATTTAAAACTGAAGGTAAACTTTTAGAAGCTCAGCGCCTAGAACAGCGCACAAGATTTGACTTAGAAATGATGGAGGAAACGGGTTTTGTTAAAGGTATAGAAAATTACAGTCGTTATTTAACAAACAGAGAGCCTGGAGAACAGCCGGCAACACTGCTTGATTATTTTCCAGATGATTTTTTACTTTTAGTTGATGAAAGTCACATGACGTTACCGCAAGTTCGCGGTATGTATAACGGTGATCGCGCCCGTAAAGAAGTGTTGGTAGAACATGGGTTTAGGTTGCCAAGTGCACTTGATAATCGCCCGTTAACTTTTACCGAATTTGAACGGCATGTTAATCAAGTTATCTATGTTTCAGCAACGCCTGCAGATTACGAACTCAGCCGAAGTACTGAACCGGTTGAGCAAGTAATTCGCCCAACTGGGTTACTGGATCCTGAAGTTGATGTAAGACCAATAGAAGGACAGATTGATGATTTAATTGCCGAAATTCGCGAAACGACTAAAAAGGGCCAACGCGTTTTGGTAACGACACTTACTAAGCGAATGGCCGAGGACTTAACTGAGTACTTAGAAGAACTTAATATAAAAGTCCAATACTTACACAGTGATATTGATACGCTTGAGCGAACTGACATTTTACGAGATTTACGACTTGGCGTTTATGATGTTTTGGTTGGTATTAATCTACTTCGCGAAGGCTTG
>CAZAXJ010000025.1:0-7358 GCA_964489075.1 uncultured Candidatus Saccharibacteria bacterium | reverse complement strand
GAAGGCTTGGACCTACCTGAAGTCAGCTTAGTCGCGATTTTAGATGCCGATAAAGAAGGGTTTTTGCGTAGTGGCCCAGCATTGATTCAAACAATAGGCCGTGCTGCTAGGCATGTTGAAGGCCGTGTGCTTATGTATGCAGACAGCACAACCAAAAGCATGCAGTATGCAATTGACGAAACAAATAGGCGGCGTGAAATCCAAGAGCAGTTTAATAAAAAATATAAAATAACACCTAAAGGAATAAGTAAATTAATTGGCGAAAGTTTACGGGCAGAAGTGGGTGCTGAAAGTAAAGAAGCCAAGACAGCCAAACTTAACTTAGACAAAATTCCAAAAGACGAATACGGCAGCTTAATTAAAGATTTAACTTCGCAAATGGACTTAGCAGCTGCGAATTTAGAATTTGAAAAGGCTGCAGACCTGCGCGACCTTATAAAAAGTATCCAAGAAAAATTATAAAAATTTAAAAAGCCCCAAAAGGGGCTAGATAATAGCTTGGTAAAAAGAGTGGCCTGCACCGTACAAGCGGGCTCTGAGGGAAATTGCGCCCCAGAGCCCGCTCTTCTGGCAAGTTCAGATTGCGCCAACCAAGTGAGCTCCAGGCGGTGGTAATTGTTTGACCACATCCCGCCGGTCGATGAACTGGACATCCGTGACATCCAGTTCGAACCTTTGGATGGAGTTGAGCAAGCTGCTCTTGATCTTGCGTGCGAGCTTGTCGCTCCACCCCCAATCATCGTGCAGCGAGATGACCATCACGCTGCCCTCAACCCTTGCGCGGCGGACAGAACCGCTTGTTACAAGTGCATTGCAGCACTCGCTCATGAGCAGTTCCTTCATGGTTTCGGCCACGAAGCTGCTGCCTTCGGTGTAAGGGTACAGTGCAATACGGTGCCCTTGGGTAGTCACGTGAAGAAAAAGAGTTGTTTCCATACTTCCCTCCAGGATGATACGGAACTTGGCCACTCTGTAAAAAAACAATACACAGAGTGTACGTCATAAATTATTATAGCATAAGTATTATAAAAAGTCAATATATTAACTTCTTATGATGCTCATTCTATGGATTTGAGGAGGGCAGTATCCACTAGGGGCGGGAGAGCGGTGGGCGCCTGCAGCGCCTCACACAACTCTCCCGCCCAAGAAGTCTTTAGAACCGAGCGTTCGGGACGCTCAGTCGCGCCTCGGCGAATGTTTGGACATCATCGGCCGAAACTTCATATGACTCGGCAATGAGCTGTTCTACTAGGCCGCGAATGTGCGGCCAGTGAGCCCCGTTTTCGAGCTGTATCGCTACAGTGTTGCCTTCTTGCTTTGCAGCTTTTTCAACAAAAGCTGCGTGGTTGAGAGTGTCGGCAAACCTCTCGGTGCCGCTAGCAACCCCAGCAGGGTGCCCTGTAACTTCCAGTTTGATGTACACCGTTGGCTGTTCTTCTGTAAGCTCACTGACAACGTAAGCTGTTACGCCGTGCCGTCTTGGCTGACTCAAGCGCTTGCGATTCTGGTGCTCGAGAATACTTATTACGGTCATGCCCCTCCTCAAAAGGTTCGGCGGGTTTTTAGGTTGATCCAAAAAACTCACGCAACTTGCTAGCATAGCAAAAAATAATGCTTATGTCAATTTAATATTGACAAAACTACGGCAAATTATGTAATAATAATTTGGTAGCGGAGATAAGCGAATTCATCTGAGGGAGGTGAATGGTATGTCTGTTATGAGCGGAGCGCTGGAAAGGCAACGAACTTCACTCATGCGAGTGGCGCTAAGGGGTATTGTAACGGGCTTGTTGGCCATTTCGGCAATGGGTATGCCGCAGTACTTTATAAGCGCAATTATAGCCGATGAGAACTTTGTTAGTTCGCGCGGTTATATGGCACCGTGGATTGGTGCTTTGGTTCTTCTTTCTATGAGCATCGGTTCGGCGGTTTGGTTGAGAAATTGTCCTTACAGCGACAAGCAAACACGTACAATCGTGACGTTTTTTGCCTATGCTGGAGCAGTGATGGTGGGTGTCTCAACAATTGGAGCTGCTTCCATAGTCAGGTTTGGCTCAACTCAGAATCTGCTCGGTCAAATGGATCTGCAATTCTTGATTGTGGTTGCCGGAGCGGTCACGATTGAACTGTTCCTGATGTTCCTGCTCTATCAGGTTTGTAACAGCCTTTATGGGTTGGTGCGGAGCTGAAAGTAAGGGGAAAGTGGCGCCCCTCGCTTTGTGATTAAGTTCACGGGCGAGGGGGCGCTACCCCCCTTTTTTTTATGCCTAAAACTAGTACCAGCCGTAATTTATTTGGTGTTGCCTAGCTTGGCAAGGATTATCATTATACCTATCTTTAATATAGACGTTAACAGCCCATTCAAGTTGTTGTTTTGGGTTGCCGTACCAGCCATTACCCATTTTGCTTGCAGGCAATGCTTGAGGAATACCTCCGGCACCGATTTCATTCGTAGCCTTGTCATTAAAACCTGACTCGTAATCCATTGCATAAACAAAACAGCGCCATTTTTCATTGAACTCTGAAGCATCGTAATGCTTGCGTGCAACTTCACAGGCTGTTTCAATATTTGGTAAAAACTTACTTTCGGTATTTGCTAGCTGGCTAACTTCTGGTATCCAACACGCCGGATCCTGCGCTTGACGTTCTTGGTTACGACTAGTAAAAGTAGCATCGGCAAGCCTTTCTTCTTGATTTGTCAGTTCGTTGAATTCTTCTGCAGGCTTAACGCCTTTAAAGAATCCATTTCTGTCAATGTTTTGTTCTATGGGAGCACCTAATTGAGGCGTTTGCTCATTTTCTTGTTGTTGAGCGCAGCCACTTGCAATAAGTACTGCAACTAATCCGAGCCGAGCCAGCTGTTGAGCACGCACTGACATACGCTCGGGTGTATAAAATTCGGGCATAAAGTTACCTTGCTTAAAGGTTAATATTTTAAGCACGCTTGAGTTGCGAGCTACATCTGCTGCAGTGTTCTCTTTAGGTGCCGACTATAGCCGGCAAGAGCATTCCAGCAAAGGGACAGAAGTATCTTCTGTCAGTGTTGATACGCTAATTCGTATCAACATTTATTATACCATAAGTTTTAATGTTTCGGGCAGTGTGGTTGTTCAATTTATAACAGTGCTTGGTGGGTGTTTTAAAGCGCGTTATACTAATACGCAATGACCAAAATCACTGCTGCAGACGTGCAGAAACTAGCACGTTTATCGCGCTTAAAACTGACAAGAGAAGAAATAGTTCAGTATCAGGAAGAGCTTACTGCAATTTTAGATTACGTGGAGCAATTAAATGCGGTTGATGTTAATGGGCTTGAGCCGACAAGTCAGGTAACAGGGCTTACGAATGTTGCTCGTGCTGATGAAGAAGTAGATTATAGAGTGTCCAATAAAGATCTATTGAAGAATGCACCAGAGCATGAAGACAACCAGTTTAAGGTGAGAAGGATGCTGGAATGAACTGGCAACCTATTTTCGATATAGCCGCAGATGTACAGGCCGGTAAAGAATCGGCTGTTAGTATAGTCGAAAAATCGCTCAAAATGATAGAAGCAAATAAAGACTATAATGCGACACTTACAGCTGTCAGTTCGAGGGCTAAAGCAAGAGCAAAAGAGATTGATGAAAAAGTAAAAAAGGGCGAAAAAGCAGGTCGTCTTGCGGGTGTTCCATTTATTGCTAAGGATAATTTTTTGGCGTTTGGTGCACCAACAACTGCGGCTAGTAAAATATTGGAATCTTTTGATGCACCTTATCAAAGTACGGCTATTGAAAAACTTGAAGCCGAGGGTGCAATTTTAGTAGCAAAAGCCAATCTTGATGCCTTTGCACACGGATCTTCCACTGAAAACAGTGCTTTTGGGCCAACTCTAAACCCTAATGACAGCTCCTACGTACCGGGTGGGTCTTCTGGCGGATCCGCTGCAGCAGTCGCGCTTAATCTTGTTCCGTTTGCCCTTGGTACAGATACAGGTGGTTCAATACGGCTACCAGCAAGTTTTTGTGGAGTTGTGGGTTATAAGCCGACATATGGGCTGGTTTCACGGTACGGAGTGGTTGCAATGGCAAGTTCAACGGACGTAATTGGCCCTATAACTAAAACAACCGAAGAAGCGGGTTTAGTGCTCGACATTATAGCCGGCACGGACAAGTTCGATGCAACCACAATTGAAAGGCAAAAAGAATATCAACCTAAAGAACAGGGCTTAAAAAGTGTAAAAATCGGTGTTGTTAAAGAATATTTGGGCAAAGGTGTTGACCCTGAAGTGAAAAAAATAATAGAAGCTCAAATAGAAGTTGCTAAAAAAGCAGGCGCAGAAATTTACGAAGTTAGTATCCCCTCAATAAATCTGGCTCTAGCTGTTTATTATATAATCGTTCCGGCAGAGGTAAGCAGTAATTTAAGTCGCTACGATGGCCAGAGGTATGGCTTATTCGAAAAAAATGCCAAAGACTTAGACGCATCATACGAACTTGCTCGCGAAAACGGTTTTGAACCCGAAAATAAACGCCGAATCATGATAGGTACATACGTTTTAAGCAGTGGATATTACGATGCTTACTACAAAAAAGCTCAAACTGTACGTACTAAATTGATAAACGAATTTAATGATGTTTTTAAGAAAGTAGATTTTCTTCTCGGCCCCACATCACCAACTACAGCGTTTAAAATCGGTAAAAACACAAAAGACCCGCTTGCAATGTACTTGGCTGACATCATGACTGTTGCCCCTAACCTTGTCGGAACACCAGCTATTTCCATACCTGTCGGAAGAATAGGTAAGTTGCCAGTCGGGTTACAGCTTATCGCGCCACAACGAAAAGATGCAGAGTTACTTGGTTTAGCGAGAGGCTTTGAGGAGTTAAATAAGTGAGTTTATCAGCGCTAATTATTATTATTGTTGTTGCTATTGTTCTGCTGGTGCTTATAAGTTTATCGGCTAAAACCAATAGCAAAGGCAAAGGCGTTGATAGTGCTCACTTTAAGAACGAATGGAACGATTGTATAGCATTGTTCAATGATGAAAAAACCCGCGGATTGGCAGTTATTAACGCAGATAAATTATTTGACGAAGCACTGAAATGCCTAGGATACGATGGGGAAACAATGGCTGAGCGTCTAGTTTCGGCCAAGCAAAAAATTCGCAGCAAAGATGATATTTGGGCCGCCCATAAATTGAGAAATAAGTTGGTTCACGAGACAAATTATAAGCCGAATGCAAAGACCATAAAACAGGCGCTTAATAGCTACTACAAAGCCTTCAATGACTTAGGGGTGTTTTAATGGAAAAATATAAAATTAACGGATACTATCCGACAATTGGTATTGAGTGTCATGTACAGCTTAAAACAAAAACCAAGTTGTTTGCAGGTGTAGGTAACGACGCCAGACAAGCCGAACCAAATACTTTGATAAGTCCGATATGCGTTGGGTTACCCGGCGTTTTGCCTGTTTTGAATGCAGAGGCAGTTAATCTTGCAATTCGTGCAGGTTTGGCGCTTAGGGCAGAAATAGCACTAAAGAACCATTTTGATCGTAAGCATTATTTCTACCCTGATTTACCCAAGGGCTATCAAATAACTCAGTATGAAAAACCTATTGTTGGTGTAGGCATTGTTGAGGCGCTCAAAGATGACGGCGAAACAGTTACTGTGCGTATCACGAGAGCACATCTCGAAGAAGACGCTGGTAAAAGTACACATCCGGATGGAACTGATTACAGCTTGGTTGATCTGAACCGAGCTGGGACTCCGCTGCTTGAGATTGTGAGTGAGCCTGATATCCATAGTGCTAGCGAAGCAAAAGCATATGCCCACGAACTTTATTTGCTTATGAAATATGCTGATGTGTCTGATGTTGACTTATATCATGGCAACATGCGCTTTGACGTTAATGTGAGTGTTAGTGAAGATAGCGATGTAATCGGTATACGGACAGAAACAAAAAACCTTAATAGCTTTAAATCAATTGAAAAAGCAGTCGATTTTGAAATTAAAAGACAAATCAATGTGCTTGAAAAAGGCGGTCAAATTAAACAAGAGACTCGTGGTTGGGACGATACGAAACAGAAAACCTTCAGCCAACGCACGAAAGAAGACGCGCATGATTATCGTTATTTCCCAGATCCTGATATACCGCCTGTCGTAATCAAGCAAGAAACAATTGCTGCAATCGCTGATTCTATGCCACTACTGCCAGCAGCGCTTAGAGAAAAATTTGGCGAACTTGGTTTGGATTTGGCACAAGCATCAACACTTCTCGATAACTCGGAAGTCGCTGAAATTGTTCGTTATTGCGTTGAGGCACATGATGAAAAAACCGCTAGGACTGTTGCTAACTGGTGTTTAGGTGAGCTACTACGGCTTGATACCGAAGAAAAAATTACTTGGCAAGAGGTAAGTGATAATTTGGAACAACTCGTAAAACTAGCATCGATGACTGATTCCAGCCAGCTAAGCAGTACAGCTGCAAAAGAGCTCTTACCGGAAATTATACGGACTGGTATTGATCCAGAAACCCTTGCAAAGTCCAAAAACTTATTGCAGGTATCAGACGAATCTGAACTGATTATGATAATCGAGCAGGTACTAAGTCAGAATGAAAAGGCCGCGAACGATGTGCGCAGTGGAGAAGTTAAAGCAGTAGGTTTTTTAGTAGGTCAAGTAATGAAAGCAAGCGCTGGTCGTGCAAATCCTGCAGTAGTGCAAGATTTAATAAAGAAACAACTGGGTATATAAAACATAGACTAAATTACTAATTGATGATATAATAGGCCTATGGACGAATCACAAGCTTACGGAACACTTGTAATTATATTGTCGGTAACACTGGCAGTTTTCTTGATTTTGGCAATAATTGCTACTACGTGGCTTATTCGCGTATTGAAAAGAGTAAATCGAATTACCGAAAAAGCTGAGGAAGTAGCCAATAACATTGAACAAGCAAGCGAAAACTTTCGCAAAGTTTCGGGCCCTGCTGCCGTTATCCAGGCACTTAGCAAAATTCTTAAGAAGTAAGTACGAGGGAGTTGATTATGAGTAAAAGTACAAGTAAAAAAATCGCAACTGTTGCAATTGTTGGCCTTGCGGCCGGATATATTGCCGGCTTGCTAACAGCTCCGCAAAGCGGTAAGAAAACACGGCAAGACATAAAAGAGGTAAGTGGTAATTTTTATCAAGAGACTCAAAAGCAGCTTAAAGAACTGAATGGCCAGTTAAGTGATGCAATTTCTGTCGCTAAGAAGCAAGCAGGCGAGCTGAGTTTGAGAAGTCGGCGAGAATTAGACGGACTTGTAAAAAGTGCTCAGACTGCCCAGACAAAAGTCGGAAACTTAGTAAAATCCTTAAAGCGAGGTAAGG
>CAZAXJ010000024.1:0-8894 GCA_964489075.1 uncultured Candidatus Saccharibacteria bacterium | reverse complement strand
AGTTTTAGCTATCGTGTTTAGGGAAAAGCGGAGCTTCGAGCGGCCGGACGATGCCTTCTTTGAAACAATACGCAATTTTATAAGCTGTTTCTGGCATAAACGGTTCTAACAATTCTGCAATTTCAAGCAAATTACTTACAGCATATGATAAAACTTCTCTTAGATGTTCGGCATCGTTTTCTTTGGCAATTATCCATGGTTTTTCAGTATCAATATATTGATTTAAGCCTCGAACTTGCTCCCAAACTTCATCAAGAGCTTTATCGAACCTGCAAGCAGCTAACGCTTCTTTATATTGATGTATGTCGTGTGTTGATTCAGGTATTTTACCTATTATATTTTCTTGATATTTGCCTATCATCGCTGCAATTCGGCCAACTGCATTACCAAGTTCATTTGCAAGCTCGTTATTATAAGCAGTTTCTATGCGATCCCAGCCGAAGTCGCCATCACTATAGCTCGGGATGTGCCTCATAAAATAATACCTAAATGTATCCACACCGTACTTATCGATTATCTCGCTCGGTGCAACCACGTTTCCTAGGCTTTTACTCATCTTTTTTCCGTCCATGTTAACAAAACCGTGTACATACAATGTGTTTGGTAGTGGCAGATTAAGACTTAAAAGAATTCCCGGCCAAATTGCTGCATGAAACCTTAAAATATCTTTACCAATTATTTGAATATCAGCCGGCCAATAGGTTTTAAAATCAGCGTGTTCTGGATAACCAAGTACAGTAATGTAGTTCATGAGCGCTTCGAACCACACGTACATTACTTGTGTTTTATCGCTAGGAACCGGAATGCCCCAAGCTAATTTATCAACTGGACGAGATACGCTGATATCTTCTAGACCCTTGTCTATAAGACTTAAAATTTCGTGCTTACGAGTTTCTGGTACGATTTTGAATTTCCCATAAACAATCGCCTCCTTTATCTGATTAGCATATCTACTAAGTGCGAAAAAATAATTCTCTTCTTCTATGCGCTCGTATGGCTTATTGTGATTCGGGCAAACATTATTATGTTCTTTGGCAAATGTTTCGGTAACAAATTCTTCGCAGCCCGTACAATATAGTCCAACATATTTGTTTTTATAGATATCCTTTTCAAGGTTCTTCCAAACAATAGCGGCACGCTGTTCGTGGCCTTTGTCAGTTGTTCTAATAAAGCGGTCGTTACTAATATTTAGCTTTTTAAGAAGATCAATAAATGCTTGTGAGTTTTCATCAGCCAGCTCCTTAGGAGTTTTACCTAGTTCTGTAGCCTTTTCTGCAATTTTGCTGCCATGTTCATCGGTGCCGGTGCTAAATAAAACTTCTTTTACTCCGATTTCACGGTGGTACCGCGCCAAAACATCAGCATAAATAAATTCCATTGCATGGCCTATGTGAGGCTCTGCGTTAACATAAGGAATAGAGGTAGTAACATAAAATTTGCTCATACAAACTCTATTTTACCTGTTTCGTCTCAGTTTTCGTAATCAGAAGCCAAATGCCATAACCCACAATGTTTACAAACATAAGACTTTAGCCTTATCCCATGCTGATATTTTGCGACTACTGCCGCAGCTACAGCTTGTTTTTGCATATCAAAACTGAGTTTTTCGGAACATGCCGGTTTTTTATTTTCGTCTGTCATTAAATTTCGTAATATTCATGAGCTAAATAGCTAAATATGCCATTTGTCCAGCCAA
This sequence comes from uncultured Candidatus Saccharibacteria bacterium, assembly GCA_964489075.1. Classification (GTDB taxonomy): domain Bacteria; phylum Patescibacteriota; class Saccharimonadia; order Saccharimonadales; family CAIOMD01; genus JBBRSL01. Next base: position 7,198 of record CAZAXJ010000024.1, on the reverse strand, counting down.
AACCGGTTTGGCCAGGATACACACCATCTATGGGCTTATTTTTTACACGAACCACGTTGTATTTTTCAAGAAACGTTCCATGAACAGTAAACCAATCGGTATTAGTTTTTAGCCATTTTTTGGCAATTCGTTCTGCTTCGGCATGGTACCCATAACGCTTTAGCCCCTCAATAACTATAAAATGCAGCGGCGCCCAACCGTTTGGATATGCCCACTGAGTTTTAAGTGACCCGAAAATACTCATGTCAATAAGTGGGCGAGTCGTGGTTGTAAGCCCGCCTTTTTGCTCGAATTTAGCTAAGTTATTAACCATTTGTCTCGCTTGTTTTTCGCTCGCCAAGCCAGCCCACATCGAATAGTAACCACTTAACGACCAAATATCTCTGCGCTCTAACTTGTTAAAATTATAATCAAAGTAAAATCCTTTTAATTTACTCCACATTAATTCGCTCATTGCCAATTTTCGTTCATTGGCTTTTAGATGCCACTCGAGCGCTTCATGCTTATTACCCGCTATTTCGGCAGCACGAGCAAAATCCATCTCGTATTTGTACAAAAGAGCGTTCAAATCAGTCGGTAAAAAGTCTAGGCACTTGCGTTCAAATCGCGGAGTCATATCCCAACCGCTCTCGGCTTCGGCAAGGTCGTGTAAAACATTAATATCGTAATATCTGCTCAAGCCTTTATACACTTTGCGCCAATGTGGATGTTTTGTAGCAGTCCAAACATTTTGATACTCGAACTTAGCCTTTTCGATTCTTGTTTTTAGCCACGTTGGCGATTTTTTATATGTATCGTAAACATGAAAAATAAAAGTGGTTAAAATAGGGGGTTGTGAACGGCTTAAAAAATACATTCTGTTGGCATTCGGAATCATATCAAATCGTTCTAGCAAGTAAATCAAATTATCAAGCATGCCTTCTACGAGCTGTTGTTTATCGCTCCTAGTTAAACCAAGTGCAATAAAATAACTGTCCCAGTAGTATTGCTCCTTAAACTGAAAAACAGCTTGCGAGTCAACGCTTGGCACTATATACGGATTTGGCAAACCAATTAACGAGCCAACATCTTCTTTGTGAGTGTACTCAAGTTTAAGCCAATGTTCGTCAACATACTTAAGCGCAGATTTTAAAGAAGCTGAATCTGGTTCTAGCGGTTTTTCTTTTAGTAGTAATGGCATTTTATTCTATGCTACGCGCTTAAACGTTAAAGCGTCAATGTTAGATTTTTATAGATACAGCTTTTAGCGCTTCTTTTGCGGAAGGCATATCTTTAGCATTGGTACACGAACTCTGTATTTGCATAGCATAGCCATCTCGCACTATAAACGCATAGCTTTGTCGTAAGTTTTGGTTCTGGCCCGATATTTGTGCCTCTATTGTACGAAGTGTTTGTGATTGCCCACTAACCTGCAAGGTAATTAACTCATACGGTAACTCAGACCAAGTATATCCTTTATCTTTTGCCGATTTTTGTAGTGCCTCTTTTTGTACTTCAACGTATTCATCAGCGTCACTAGCCTTCAAAAATTTATCAGGAATCCTAATAACATTAACAAAGCAGTTTTTTTCTGTACCAGTTGTTTTTAAAAGTAGGTTGGCATTATCACTGCCTGCCACTTGCCAATCTTTCGGTAGTTTTTGTTTATCAACAAAAACTATCTGATCGGTAACCGGCGGTACTGTAACAGTCTGTTTATCATCGTTACCAAATATTGCCACAGCTGCCCATACAGCAAGCCCAATAACACCAATAACAATTACAATTGTAAGTATCAGTCGCTTGCGTTTATTTGGTTTTTTAACCTTTACCGTCTCTTCTTCCATCCATTACAGTATACGCTAAAGAAAACATCAAAAAAGCTCGAGATTCTTCTCGAGCTCATTTGGTGGAGCTGCCGGGTAATGCTCCCGGGTCCAATGGTTAACGACACTACAATTCTACAAGTTTAGTTTGTTTAAAAATCTTTAGCGGGCATTGGTTAAACAAACAAAATAACACTCGCTGCAGTTTGAAAGTCTTACAACCTTAGCTCAAACGGTACTATGGTTGGCAACCAGATGAATATGAAATCCCTTTGTTATATCTGATATCTAACGCGAGATTGCTACCTAATAATTAGGCAGCTACGGCTTGTGGAGCGAAACTAAAGTTTCCCCACTTAGCCAAAAGTGATGTTTTTGCATCTACTTAAATTTCCACGGTAACGGTGTGAAACCGACTTGCATCGTAGATTGTTAAGGTCCACTGTCGAGCTAAAATCAGCCCCCGAAATAGCCGTATCTTACGACTGTTTCGGCGACCGAGTTTCGTTGTTAAAAGGCATCACTAAACACCCCTCAAAACCTATTATAGCATTTTTACAGTAAAAATGCTAGTGCTTTGCGGTTGTAAGTTGGTAGGTTTTAAGTAACCGTTGCCAATCGTCTAAAGAAAGTGCTTGAGCTCGCAAATCTGAGTCAATTTTTGCCAGTGTAAGCAATTCGTCTGCTTCTTCTTTACTTATTCGTAAGCCCCCGCTCAAACTGCTTCTAAGCTTTTTGCGACGTTCGCTAAAGCCTGCCTTAACAAGCCTAAAAAACTCTTTTTGATCTTTTTGTGAAACCAAATTTTTTGCATATCTTTTCATAACTACAACCTGTGAATCCACCTTTGGAGGCGGCGTAAATAGTTCTGCAGACACAACTAATCCTAAACCGACATCAAAAAACACCTGTGCGCTAATACTTAATAGCGACATTTTACCAGGGCTGGCACAAATGCGTTCTGCGACTTCTTTTTGAACTAAAAGCACGGCAATACTCGGCGGATTATTAGCTTCGCCCAGCACACGAATTAAATGCGATGTTAGGTAATATGGAATATTTGCCACTACTTTGTAGTTTTTAGGCAATTTTGTAAAATCAAACTTTAATATATCTGACTGCACCACACTTAAATTACCAACTTGTTCAGAGTTTAAACTTTTTGTTAAAGAGCTGCGAAGTTTACTAGCGAGGTTTTGGTCGAACTCAACAGCAACCACATTGGCACGTTTTTTTAAAAGTCTTGTTGTTAGGGTCCCTAAGCCTGGGCCAATTTCTAGTACAGTATCATTTAGTTCAACACCAGCGTAATCTACTATTTTATCCAGTACTTCAACTTCATGAAGCCAGTGTTGGCCTAATTCTTTTTTGGGCTTATCTGTCATTTTAAAGTAAAGTTTATACTACTTTACCACCAGTGCTGCCGCTGCCAAGCGCTAAGGGCGCCTTGCCAACCGCCATATCGCCCCGCATAACCACTAAAGAATCTAAGCTGGCAAACAGGATCTGTTTGCCACTGAGGGCAAGCGTTAGCTAACTTAGAACCTGGACAGGCTTGGCCAAGCCCTGCACAGCCCGAACCGTTTGTAGCATTTGGCCTCCAGTGCGATTCGTGCCCAATTATAAAATCAACTGCAAACATATCGCTTTCAGCAATACCCGCTGCTTGCATCCAGCTAACTTTATCGCCGGTTACCACGCCTTGTTTTGTCCCTCTTAATTGTTGTTGCGATTGCGGCTGAACTAGCACAACTTCTTGTAAAACTCTCTTGCTAACTTCTTTACCATCACGTAGTTCAACTTCGTACACTACTTGTTTTTTACCGTTTACACCCGGCTTTGTAACCTTGGTAGTGCCTACAAAAAGTGTCGGATCGGCCGTAGAATCCGTTGCAAATGGAACTTCTTCTTCAACCGTTACCACTTTCTTACCAAGTTTAGATATGAAAATTGGCATGCCTTCACTCAGTTTTGTCTCAACACCTGGTACAACGGTTGCACCTTCTTCTGGTTCGATATTATTTTCTTTTAATAAATCTCCCACAGTGTTTGCGTGTGTTCGATAAGTTCCAGCGGGGGCACCATAAAGGCTTAACGTAACTGCTGTTGCGCGGTCAATGACTATTTTCTTTCCAAGAATTTGTTCTTGAACAAAACTGTTGTTTTCAAGTTTTACTACGTCTTCGGGGTAAATTTCAACGCCGGCCTTCTCAGCTATAAGCCGCTCGCTTGTATAAGGTGTCATTATTCTTTGCGGAGTTTTGTCACCATCAACAATTGTTACTGGTTTTGCACGATGAATCTGAACGCTAAAATTATCACTGTCAATCTCTGTTTTAAGAGCAGGTTCTACCAAATCGTTTTCTCGAAGAGTTACACCAACGTTTTGCAAAAGTTCTTCAACAGTACCTGCCCGAGACGGAACTACCTTTTGCTCGCCATCGATATAAAGATTAACAACATGGCTATCACTAGGGCCAAGTGTTTGACCATTGGCGACAACTAAACCACCGGCAAAAAACACAAAACTAAAAAGCACCACAAAAACCGCAAACGCAAATGCGTGTGCATCAATTACTTTTTGGATTTGTTTACTTACTATATGCATGGATTACGAGCACAATTTTAAAGCGGCTTAGTCAGTAACGTCACTTGCCCTTAAAAATGTACTGCCAGTTAGTATAGCAAACTTAAGGTCCGTAATCGAGTTCAATTGCTTTTGCCGCTTCTTCGCCTAACAGTAGTTTCTTTGTATCCGAATAATTAATGAATCGAGCTGTTAGTATCTCTCTTTTATCAGGTTTAACTTCGGGTAATTCATTTAATAAAACTTTAAATAAAAAATAGTTGTAGTGGAATTTAGAACGTATCGGAACATGGTTTAGGGCTATAAGTTGTTTTTCTTCGATTATTATCCCTACTTCTTCTTTTAGCTCTCGCGTAACAGCAGCTGCTGGGCTTTCTTTTTTTATTATTCCGCCGCCGGGCAAACGCCACTTTTCTTGCTTGCCAAGCCAATTTTTTGTTAGCAAAAATTTTCCTTCTGCCTCTACTAAAATGTATGTGCGATTGGTGTTTTTTATTAGCAGCCTAAATAATGGATACCCAAAAAAATAGATTATTTTGCCGAAAATCGGTGGCAACACTACAGTTTCTCCAAAGGAGCGAACGATATATTTAGTTTTTTGCTGCCTTTACCCTTAAAATGAATAACTGCATTTTCTCCATCGAGTTCTAGTACAGTACCGACACCAAACAACTGATGTCTTACGCTATCACCCTCATTTATTTCTGGTACATAACGCGGTTCATTATCAGCAAACGTTTTTGCCATACTAAACTGTGCCGTTTGCTGCCCAAGCGGGTTAGCATGCGCTTGAAATTCGCCGTCTATTTCGCTTAAAAATCTCGAAGGCGGGTTATGCTGAACTCCGCCGTATAAAACGCGGCTATCGGCATAGAGCATATATAGTTCTTCCCGTGCACGAGTCATCCCAACGTAGCAAAGTCTTCGCTCTTCTTCCATTTCTGACTGGTCAAATAGCGCCCTGCTATGCGGAAATATACTTTCTTCGCATCCCGGCATAAATACTACCGGAAACTCTAAGCCCTTAGCAGCATGTAATGTCATAAGGGTTACTGAATTATGCGAATCGTTTAAATTATCCAGATCGCTAACAAGTGCGATTTCTTCTAAAAAGCTAGTTAAGCCGACTTCACTATAGGCTTTTGCTACGCTCAAAAGTTCACGGACATTTTCAACTCTTGCCTGGCCCTGAACACTGCCATCATCAAGTGATTTAATAAAATCAATTCTTCTTAGCAACCCATCTAGCAATTCAGCGACTGGCAACTCTTCTGCCAGAGAACGCATATCGCTTATTGTGTTTCCGAACTGTTTTAAAGCTTCTTTTGCGCGAGGTGTAAGATTCGAAGCACTCACGTTTTGCAGCGCCTCATGCAATGAAATTTGCTGGTCAGTTCGCCAAGACAAAAAATCTTCAACAGATTTTGTGCCGATACCTCTGGTAGGAATATTTACTATTCTCGAAAAGCTTACGATATCTTCGGGCTGATAGATTAGCCGTAGGTACGCCAAAATATCTTTAATTTCTGCGCGATCATAAAACCGAACACCACCGACAATTTTATAGGGCACACCATAGCGAACAAATTGTTCTTCGATACTACGACTTTGTGCATTCGTACGATACAAAATAGCAAAATCATTGTAATTCCGAGCCCGCATATCAACGTACGTTTTTATGCGTCGTATCATTGCCTCTCCTTCAGCACGCTCGTTCATAACAGGTACCATTTGCACTGGCTGGCCGGCATCCGCTGCTGTCCACAATTTCTTGTCTGACCTTTCATAATTTTTTGTAATCACAGCATGTGCTGCATCCAAAATGTGTTTTGTGCTTCGGTAATTTTGTTCCAACTTAATAATCGTTGCTTTAGGATAATCTCTTTCAAAATTTAAAATATTTTTAAAATCAGCACCACGCCAACTATAAATACTCTGCCAATCATCACCAACGACCGCGATATTTTGATTTTTATTCGTTAAAAGTTTAACGAGCTTGTATTGTGCAGCGTTTGTGTCTTGATATTCGTCAATTAAAATATACTTAAACTGAACTTGTAGCTTTTCCCTTATTTCAATGTTGTGCTTAAGCATACTTACCGCTCGGCCAATAAGATCATCAAAATCAAGCGCACTTTGGTTTTTAAGTTCAGTTTCGTAAATCGGAAAGACCTTGGCTGCCACTTTTTGCAAGGGCGAATTAGCGATACCTTCGTATTCTGCTGGCGTTATAAGTTCATTTTTTGCACTGCTTATCAAACCCGCTATGGCGCGTGCCGGAAACTGCTTTTCATCTATCATTAATTGGCTAGAAACTCGTTTTATTAAAGTTTGGCGATCTGATTCGTCAAAAATTACGAAGTTGGGGCTCAAATTTGCATATTCGCCATATTGCCGCAATAGTCGAACGCAAATACCATGGAAAGTACCCATAAAAGGCATGAATGATCTGTAATCGGCGTTTTCGCCTGTTAATTGAGCCACTCTTTCACGCATTTCTTTTGCCGCCTTGTTTGTAAATGTCACCGCCAGAATTTCAAAGGGTCTAGCTTTATTTTGGCTTAAAATATAAGCGATTCGATGCGTTAGTGTTTTAGTTTTACCGCTACCTGCGCCAGCCAAAATAAGAAGCGGGCCTTCTGTTGTTTGTACAGCCCGCTTTTGTTCACTATTCAATTCGTCAAATAGACTCGGTAACGTTGATTGCACTGCTACTAGTTTAACAGATTAAGTTGGCGTTTTTAGCGCTTTAATTTAACTGCCAAGGATGTAGAGCACATAAACCGCACCACCCACAACCAAAGCC
>CAZAXJ010000023.1:0-9030 GCA_964489075.1 uncultured Candidatus Saccharibacteria bacterium | reverse complement strand
GTTATTTCGAATGGTATTGTTGCGTCTTGTGAATACCAATTGATACAGACATGAACTTAAGTATAACAGAGGTAGTTATATTAGTAGATATTTACAAAAAAATTAAAGTATGTTATAATAGTATATATTTAGTGAGTTTTTATATGGTTTTGAAAAGAATTATAGGCTTGGTTTTTATATGCGTGCTTGCAGCACTCGTTTGCGTTTTGCCTTCAGTTAAGGCAACTTACGATTATGTTGACTTGCCTAATTCGGTAAGTCAAAATCCGGCAGATTGGACCCCAGAAGTGCCTGGTACGTGGAGTGATGGAACTCAATCAAGCGCATACGAAGTGCGTTCGTTAGTGCCACTTGGTGCAAAAATGTATGCTGGTGGTAATTTTCCTCTAGTAAAAAGTGCAGATGGGGCCAGCAGCTACGAAAGAGGTAATATTTTTGCATTTGATGCTAAAACAGGCGAAGTTGATGAACAGTTTGTACCAAAATTCGACAAACCTGTTAGTAGCATTGTGCCAAGTGCAGACGGAACGTCACTGTATGTAGGTGGCGAATTTAAAAAACTAAACGGTGCACAATTAGAGACTCCTTTTATCGCAAAGATTGATGCTACGACAGGGCAGTTAGTATCGGGCTTTAAAGCACCACAATTAAATGCAAAAGTTAATGACCTCGATTTAGTACGTGGTAACTTAATAATCGGTGGTAAATTTACTATTGTGGATAGCCTTTCAAGAATCGGTTTGATATCTGTAAATGAGAGTGACGGAAAATTAAACAATTATATAAATGTACAAATGAAACACGCAATTAATGCAACATCGCCAGTCGGCGTTGCGCGGTTTGCTGTTAATGCCGGCAAAACTAAAATGGCAGTTGCAGGTAGTTTTAAGAATGTCGATGGCCAAGATCGCAAACAACTGTTCATTTTAAACCTTAATAAAGATGGTGATGCATTAGCCAACTGGGACGCGCCAATTTTACACAACGAAAAGTGCAGTTTAAAGTCTGTAGGTAATGCCGTTGTGATTGAAGATTTGGATTTTAACACAGAAGGTACAAAACTATTCTTAGCTACGGGCGGCGGGCCAAACCCTGGTATTTGCGATGCAGCCGTTAAGTTTGATATTACTCTTAAGGGCGATAAAGTTAAGCCAGATTGGGTAAGCAAAACTCATTTCGATACACTTCGCTCAATCGAATGGACTAGTGGTGCTGTTTACGTTGCAGGGCATCAAAAACAGCTAAAATCAAGTGATGGAGTGTTTGTAGATCGCCCAGGCATAGGTGCACTAGACCCTAAGACTGGTTTGGCTTTGTCTTGGAATCCTGGTAAAGGGCGAGAAATCGGTTCAAAAGAACTGATTATAACTAATAGCGCAAATCAACCTAGCATGCCTACGGGTCTTTGGGTAGGCTCAGATAGTGGTGGATGCGGTATAAATATCGGCGAGATCAGTTCACATCAGGGCATTTGCTTTTTCCCTAGTTTATAAAAAATTTGTTCTAGATAATTAGCCGATTGTCTTGCTCTGTATAAGTGTGGTTTAATTAAGCAAAAGCACTTACTAATGTTCTTATATATAGGCAAATGAAAATCAAGCTAAAAAAATCGAAGAAAGAAAATCCAGATATTAAGGGTGGCGACATGCGTGGTTCTAAAATCAGCCTTAAAAATATCTCTCGCAAGAAGTTATTAGTTTGTATCGCGCTAGTAGTACTAGTTATTCTTTCTGCTGGTTGGCTGTTATTTATGAAAAACCAGAAAAATGAAAACGAAGTTAAGGTTGAGCTTAAAAGTGGAAGTCAATTAAGTGGGCAAGTAGAAACCTTAAGTAATGATCAAGCAAAAGAAGTTGTATCAAGAGATGCTTCAAGTACAGACGAAAAATATGCAAAGGCATTAGCTCTATCTAAACTCGGTAAACATAATGAAGCATTGACTGAGTTTAAAGCTATTGCAAATAGCGGCAAGGGTAAATATTACATATATAACGACTATGCCCTAACTGCTGCACGTACCGGAAACGTTAATTTGGCTATTGAATTACTTGAAACTGCAATACAAAAACTTCAAAATGATAGTAGCGTTGACCAATATGTAAAAGCTGCGGAGCTAAAAACGCTTAACAATAAACTAGCTGGCTTTAAAGACGAGGCAGGCCAATAATGGGTAAAAAATTTTCTAAGTTTTCAGTTGTTTCTATTCTTGTACTCGCTGTAGCTGCATTTATATATAGTGGTGCAGCATTAGCATTTAGCAATAGTTATCCTGACCCTGCAGATACATCTGGTTCTGCAACAATCCGGCTTGTTAGTGGCGAGACTCAGTATGTAAGGAAAATGAATACTAGAGTTAGAGTTTGGTTTGCAAATAGTTCGGGTGGAACAATAACTATAAGCAATGCTAATTTTTGTAATAGCAACCAAGGAGACATTATAGAAACAGAGGATAGTGTTGACTGGTCAGATCTTGGTAATGGCGATGCAGTAACCCATTTTGATCTATACAGAAACGATCCAGGCAATCGAGACGCTCGTAGAGACGGTAATAAATATAATAGCGGTAACCCAAATTGTAACCAAGATAGAACATTTAACGTATCAAACCTTACTAGAACACAAAACAACTATTATTATGTCGATATTGACATTAATCATATAGACAAAAGTGCAGGATTTGACGGAATTATGAACTTTTACCGGATTACGGCAACTGGCCCAAATACTAAAATTGGTTTGCCAGGTGATTTTACTGGTTTTGGTGCAACAATGGAGCAAGTTGGAAGTACGCCACAGTATGTAGACTATAATGCAGTTTTTGGAACACCCTGTAACAATAATGGGGAAAACGATGTTCGAATTGTTCTTTATGATCTTGATAACGCCGGTGGTTCTGGTGCGCAACCAGCTGGGCAAGATATTGTAGTTAGGCTTTATGACAAAACAGATAATCAATATATTGATTTTAATGGGCCAAACGTTGACACGCGATGGAGACCAAACGGCGATAATCAAGAAAGCGATGTAAGGTTTAATTCACAGGCAAATCATAAGTATAGGCTCGAAATAAACCACGTGTTTTACAACAACACTATCCAATACAGTGTGCCGTATTCGCAGATTTTTGATGAACCGTGCAAAAGCGCAGCACTTGTTCCAAGAGCCACAGTGTCGCAGGGTAATGTGCCTGTTAATACGCCTGTAACATTTGAAAACTGGGTAGAAACCCGAAACCTACAATTTACTGGTAATGATGAGTTTAGTTGGCGAGTTAATGGCTCCGTACCTGCTGCAGGCCTTGTAGGAGTTACACAGAATCAGTTTGGCGATACTCCGCGTGACGTTCCAGCTGGAAGAAATGCTTGGACCTTCACACCAACTGTTGAAGGAACATATTGTAGGAGAACTGTTATAACAAACGCTAGTTATGCTAATTTACCGCAGGGCGATAACGCAGAGGCTTGCGTTGTTGTTGGTAGTGGCGGTTCTAGTGCAAATATCAATACTTTTATTGATACACCAATACAATACGAAAAAGGAACCGGAGCAGGCCCTTATTCTATAACATCTAGAATATTGTGCGGAGGCAATTATAGCGGAACTGTAAACTGGAGAGTTACAGATAATACAGGAGTAGTGGTTAACAAAACAATTGTGTATACCAACTGTAATCCGAATAATGCAAGCAATGAATTCACTACTTTACCAAGCCCAGCCGTTACTGCAGCCCAACTAGATAGTTCGTCTGTTGGTGTGTATAGGTCATATACAGTCGAGGTCATTAGCCCGTCTGGGGTAAGTTCTAAGTCTAGCTCGATAACTGTAAGATCCGTACCTTATGCAAGATTTTACGGACACGATATTTATGCCGGATGTAATGTGGGGCAAGGCTCAGATGAAGGTTTCATATTATTTAATGTTAATCCAAACGGTAACCTTGCAGGCGCTGCTGTAGAGTATGCTGCAATTGCTATAACAGATATAAGTAGTCAAATACCTGTAGGGACTAACCCAATTACTACTGCGTTTAACAAGCTTGCTCCACCGGCAAGACCTAATGGATTGAGGGCTTATTTCCCAGATGGTTTTGCTCCATGCCCGCCAGATTTTATTAATGCTAATAGTGACTTATTGCCGACAGATTCGAGGACACTTCTTAGCGAAAATCTTAATATCTCAACGGAGGGATCAGATGCATTCTTAACAAGGGATACTGATGAGAACGAAAACCTTACTTTGACAGGAACAACCAACCATAAATTAACAATAATGGCGCATGACATTTATTTAAGCGGTTCTGGTACTTTTGGAGCAAATTTGCCGGATCCCAACTCTCCTTTTAATGATGCTAGCTCGTCCGTAGTCTTAATTATTGCAACTGGCAATGTATATATCGACCCTAATTTAACTACTGTAAACGCAATAATTATTGCAAGTCAGGGAACGGTCTATACTTGTGGTAGTAATACTTATGCAAAAATACCTCAAGAAGAGTGGCATAACCGTTGCATGAATAAACTTGTAATTAATGGGGCAGTGGGTGCCAACGGAATAGAATTTGGTAGATCAATAGGCACGAGGAAATTGGGCGTTGGTCCTTCTGAGCCCGCCAATCAGCCACAAGGCAACAATTCTGCTGCAGAAGTAATTAATTTCCCGTATTATCTGTATTTTGCTAGCCCATATCTAGATTCTTCTATCGGCGAAGGTTACGATTCAATAATAAATGCTGCTCCGTATCTATAATAAAAAGAGTTGTACTTGCTTATGCTTATGCTACAATTACTCACATGAGTGTCCTTAGTGGCGTCAAGGACTTTTTTGGCCTCGATATTGGAACTTCGGCAATACGCCTAGTACAGCTTCGGGGGAGTGGGCCCGTAAAAGCGTTAGTAAAATACGCATTAGTGCCCGTAGAAACAAAAACAGTCTTGTCAGACGCAAAAGCAGATCAACAAAAAATTGCCAACACAATAAAAGAATTAATTGGGCAAAGTAAAGTTGCGACTAAAAACGTCGCAGTTGGCCTGCCTTCTAACCGTGTTTTTACTACAGTTGTTGATATTGATCGTTTAAGCCCTAGCGAGCTCGAGAAAACTATCCATTATCAGGCTGATACTTTAATACCTACACCTCTAACCGAAAGTAAATTAGATTGGGCGTTACTTGGTGACTCGCCCGCCAGTCCTAATAAAGTTGAAGTTTTAATTTCTAGCGTAAGTAATGATTTTATCGAAAAGCGCTTAGATATGCTGGAAACTATAGGCTTAAACATTATTGCTTTTGAACCAGATACTATGGCTCTAGCTCGTGCAATTATTCCAAGCGATGCAACAAGCCCACAAATGGTTATAGATATGGGTGAGCATTCAACTGATTTGGTTGTTGCGCAAGCTGGGCTACCAAAACTTACAAGATCAATACCAACTGGTAGTGACGCTATACTTAAAGCGGCAATCCAGAATCTAAATATTGATGAAAAGCAGGCAGAACAATTTATTAATAAGTTTGGTCTTAGTAAAGACAAACTAGAGGGTCAGATTTATAACGCTATTATTAGTACTGTCGATATTTTAGTGGCTGAAGTAGATAAATCTATAAAATTTTATAATACTCGTTATACAAATGCACCCTTAGAACGAATTATTGTTACTGGTGGGGCATCAGTATTGCCTGAGTTCCCACTTTATTTAGCAAATAAATTTGCCATAAATGTTGAAATTGGTAACGCTTGGCGCAATATAAGCTTCCCAAGAGACAGGCAAAACGAATTACTAGCTGTAAGTAATCATTTTGGCGTTGCTGCTGGTTTAGCACAGAGGGCAGAATAAATATGATTCAACTAAATTTGCTACCAGACGTTAAAGCCAAGTATGTGAAATCACAACGCTCTAAGCGTACTGTATTACTTGGTTCTGTAATTATTTCTGGCGCCGCATTAGCTATAGTAGTCTTGATGGGTACTGTAGTGTATGGCGCTCAAAAACTTCAACTGAGTTTACTCGATGACGATATTAAGAAAAATTCTGAAGAACTGAAAAATGTTGATGATCTTGATAAAATACTTACTGTTCAAAATCAGCTTGCTGCATTAGATGGCTTGCATTCAGGCAAGCCAGTTGTCTCAAGAGTATTTACTTTCTTACCTCAAATTACTCCTAATGATGTAAGTATTTCTAATTATGACCTAAGCCTAGAAGACAATACAATGAACTTTACCGGTACTGCGAAAGATCTGGTAGCGGTAAACAAATTTGTGGACACACTTAAATTTACAAAATATATAACAGATACAAACACTGACCAAAAAAATGCATTTAGTGAGGTAGTACTTACCAGCTTTAGTAGAAGTCCAAGCTCTACCTCTTATACGATATCTGTCAAATTTGATCCTGAATTATTTAGTGGAGCATACAAAAGCGTAACGCTTATTGTGCCGAACATAACTACTACAAGATCTGAAATTGAGCGTCCGAGCAGTTTATTTAAAGAACAACCGAAAGACCAAAATGGGGGAACTAACTGATGGCACGTTTAGATCTACGATTTTCTAATAAATATTTGCAGATAGATAAAGCAAATAGCTTAATGCTAATTGCAGCAACAATTACCACAGTAATAGTAGTATTTAGCTTAGTTGCAGCTAATAGTTTACGTAAACAAATGAGTTACCAAAATAAAGTCATTGCACTTAAAAGCACTGCTAATAAACAACTAGAGCAAAATATTGAACAAGCAGGACAACTAAAAGTAGCATATGATGCATTTGAAAACTCAAGCGAGTCAGCTATTGGTACGTCAGATAAAAACAGCAAAGTTGTACTAGATGCATTACCAAGTAAGTATGATTTCCCTGCGCTTGCAACAAGCCTAGAGGGTGTAATAAATGGTGCAGGAGCCACAATTGAAGGCATAACGGGTACTGATAATGAAGCCGCCGCCGAACAAGATAGCATTAATCCAAAACCAATCGAAATTCCGTTTGAGTTAAGCGCACAAGGTAATTTTGCTACAATGCAAAAACTTATAACAGACATGCAGCGTTCTATCAGGCCTTTTAAGATTATTTCGCTAAATTTAGCTGGTAGTGATGATAATCTAACAGCAAAAATCACAGCAGTTACATATTATCAGCCAGAAAAACGGATAGATGTTGAACAAAAGGTAGTAGCGGGCCCGAGCCCCAAGAAAGGCCAAGCAGCTTCTTCAAGTGAAGATTCAAGCAAAAGTAGTAACTCATCTACAGGGAGTACAAACTAATGAAACAAAAAGATGTACTACTTATTGTAGTAATAGCAGTCGTAGCGGGCGTATTTAGTTTAGTAATTGCCAATTTCTTCTTTGGTGGTGAAAAAGCGTATAACTTAAAGGCGCCAACGGTTGAGCCAATAACAGCAGAATTCACTTTACCTAGCGAGCAAGTTTTTAACAAAAGTGCACTTAACCCTACCAAGAATATCGTTATTGGCGATAGCACTAATAAGCAGCCTTTTAATGGGCAGCAATAAAACATAAAACATCATGAGCGTGTTACTAAGCGATACGCAAAAACAACTAGAAGAACTTTTGGTACATAAAAAGCTTATTACCCTTGAAGAACTTAAAAATTTAAAAGAAAAAGCAAAGACAAAGAGCGAACCACTACTTACTGTGTTGGTTAACGAGGAGCATGTAAGTAATGAAGAGCTGACTAAATGTATAGCGCAGGTAACAAATGTACCTTATGTTAACTTAGCTACTGCTCTTGTCGATCCAAAAATTCTTGCTCTACTTCCTCAAGAAATTGCTGAACGGTATATGGCAGTGCCCTTAGGGCAAATGCAAAACAGGCTGGTAGTAGCTATGCTAGATGCCGATAACGTGCAAGCCGTAGACTTTTTATCTAATAGGATAGGTAGGCCGCTAAAAGTTTACCTAGCAAGTCAAGAAGGCATAACACACGTGCTGCATCAATATAAGCTTGACGTTGGTAAAGACGTGACTGAAGCTCTTACTCCAGAACAGGAGACTGAAGCTCAAAATGATTCTAAGCAGAAAGACGATAAAAAGAACGAAAATATTCAAACAATCGTCCAAGATTCACCAATAAGCAAGGCACTTTCAGCAATTTTAGAATATGCAGCTAAAAATAGAGCCAGTGATATTCATATTGAACCACTAGAAAAAGAGCTGAAAATTCGTTGTCGAATCGATGGTGTTTTGCGTGAAATCATGAAGCTTCCAAAAAGTACTGAACCACCGTTGGTTAGTCGAATAAAAATTTTATCTAATTTAAAAATTGATGAACACCGTATTCCACAAGATGGGCAATTTAGTGTAATTGTAGACAAAAAACCAATTGATTTACGTATTGCAATTAGCCCAGTTGTTTGGGGCGAGCAAGTCGTTATTCGTTTACTTGATAAAACTGGCACAAGCCTAAAACTAGAGGATATGGGCTATAGTGGGCGTGCACTCCGAACAATCCGAGAAGGTATAAAAAACTCGAACGGAATGATTTTAACATCTGGTCCGACTGGTTCTGGTAAGTCAACTAGCCTTTATGCACTAATACAAGAAATTTTCAGTGATGAAATAAATATTGTTACTCTTGAAGACCCAGTTGAGTATAAAATGAGTGGGATTAACCAAATTCAGGTCAATACAGATGTTGGCTTAACATTTGCTGGTGGCTTGCGTAGTATTTTGCGCCAAGACCCTGACGTAGTAATGGTAGGCGAAATTCGTGACAAAGAAACTGCGCAATTAGCTGTGCAGGCTGCACTAACTGGCCACTTAGTTTTAAGTACGCTCCACACAAATAGTGCTGCAGGTATTTTGCCTCGACTTTTAGATATGGAAATAGAACCATTTTTAATTGCCAGTACTGTTCGAACTGTTATTGGCCAACGATTGGTAAGGCGTATTGGCGGCAACCCAGAAACTTATCAGGCAGAAAAAACAGAGATAGAATCAATTCATAGCACACTCAAAGGGCTGCTGCCATCAGCAAAAGAAAAGGCTCACGAGGCATCATTAGATTTGGGATCT
>CAZAXJ010000022.1:0-9111 GCA_964489075.1 uncultured Candidatus Saccharibacteria bacterium | reverse complement strand
AAATATTTCGTCTTGTTCTAATTTGCCTGCCTTTTTACCTTTTTCGACAAGTTCATTTTTTAACACATTCAAATCAGGGGCTTGTTTTTGGTTAGTATCTACCACTTTCGTCCTATCTTACTCTTTTTTGAGCAGCTCGTTAAATTGATTTAATAACTGAGATACAAGCGCATCATCACCTACCTCTTCGGCGGCCTTGATAGCTGCAGTCAATTCTTTTTGTTGTTCTTTTTGATATTCAGTAGTCAGTCTATGGACTAAATCGCGTAATTCGCGTAATCGCTCGTTGGCGTCAAAGGCTTTGTATAATTCCTCTGCCTTGAATAATAGTATTTTGACATAGTCTTCGACATCTTTCAAATCTTCAGGAACTTCTTCATTTAAAGAAATATGTGGATTTGTCTCTAAATATTCATAAACACGTTGTCTTTCAGGGGTAGAAAAAACCAAATGATCAGATTCTGTTTGCAACAGTCGACGAGTCAAAGGATATGTGACAACTAGGCTGAGCAACTGATCCTGGTACGCAGATAAATCACTTGTAGCAACTTCAACACTCAATTTCGGTTTTTTAAGAGGCGCCTTTTTTTCGCCAATAAAAATCTGTAGCTTGCTACGCATTGCAGCCTCGCTTACCTCAGTTAATTCTGCAAGCTTTAATAAATAATGATCCTGTTCGACCTTATCTTCTAATCTTGCAATAGTGGCAAGCAACACATCACTGAACGCACGTTTACCACTCGCTGTTTTCAAATCATAAGTATTTTCATATCTTTCAATCAGCCAATCAACTGCATATTGTTGTGCGTGAATTGCTTCTTCCCACTTTTTAACGTCTTTTTTAACCAAATCATCAGGATCTTGCTCATCTGGGAGTGTAATAATCGAAAGTTGAACTCCTGCGCCCTGAGCAATCGATATTGCTCTTTCTGCTGCAGCAATTCCGGCCCTATCTTGATCAAAGCACAGTCGAATATCGTTCGTAAATCGGCTAATTGCTTTTAAATGATGTGCTGTAAGCGCAGTGCCTGCCGTAGCAATAACGTTTGTATAGCCAGCCTGGTGTGCGCTTAGAACATCTAGATTTCCTTCTACGACAACCGCAAAACCACTTGTCCTAATATTATCTTTGGCAAGATGCATGCCAAAAACATGTCTACTTTTATCGTATAAAAGTGTCTGGGGTGTATTTATGTATTTTGGACTACCAGGTTCGTCTTTTAGTGCTCGAGCCGTAAATCCTATAACTGTCCCTTGCGGATCCATTAACGGCACCATTATACGCCCACGAAACATATCATATAAACCCCTCGCGCCCCTACCACCAAGGCCCGCTATTTTTATAATTTCTTGTTCGAAGCCTTTCTTAACAATAAAGTCGCTTAAGGCACTGCCGTTGTTCGGCGAATAGCCAACCCTGAAGCTTGTAAGTGTTTGTTTGTTGAATCCTCGCTTTTTGATTACATAGTTAATTGCTTCTGGTTTTTTTAACAAACTCTGCTGATAAAATTTAGTACTAAGCTCTAGTGCTTCTATAGCTTTATCTTTTCTCATTCTAGCTTTTGTGTCGCCCTTGCCATATAGCGACAAGTCAACACCTGCTTTACGCGCTAATATTTCAAGAGCAGCTTTAAAGTCTACGCCTTCCATCTCCATAACAAAGCTGAACATATTGCCGCCTTTTCCGCTGCTAAAATCATGCCAGATTTGTTTTTCAGGGCTAACCATAAAACTAGGCGTTCGCTCAGCATTAAAAGGAGATAAGCCCTTAAAATTGCGCCCAGCACGCTTAAGCTCAACGTACTCGCCAACCACGTCTTCAATACTTAGGCGTGACTTTACATCCTCTATTGCGTCCATGCTAAATATAAGTATCAGATAATAACCAGTAAGTCGCAAGTGTAAGCATTTTCCACTAGTGATTTATTGCTTGCTAGTTGTAAGTTATTACTTGTAAACTTAAGTTAAATGAATCCGAATAAAAATCAATACGACTTTATTACTAACAGCACTGCTTCGCAGAAAAAAACCCCCACAAGTCAAAAAAACAGAGTAATACAGGTTGTTGGTGGAGCCTTACTCCTGCTAGTAGTTTTTACTGTTATTTTTAGCTTTATAAGCTCAAGTGGCGGTGGCCCAAAAGATGAATTTCTACAACTGGGAGCAGCTCAAGAAGATTTAATCGGTGTAACAAAAGTTGGTAGAGATGAATCAAGAAGTAGCTCAACTCAATCTGAAGCCCAAATGCTACTAATGACAGCGACTTCGCAAAAAAATGCCACAATTGCTCTAATGCAAGAATATGGCTTACCTAAAAATCCCGAAAAACAATTCGCAAAATATCAAGATAAATCCTACGAAGAAAAGTTAAAATCTGCTACACAATCAAACAGCTTTGAAAGTACATATAAAACAATATTGGCAGACAAATTAGGAACATACCGCGCAAAACTGCAAAATTTATATGCCAAACTTGAAAAGACTGACGAAAAGAAACAGTTTTCAGACTACTACTTGGAACTTGAAACACTAGAACCGACTGCTAAGCAGTGATTAGTCCGTAACTATGTCGAATAAGATCCTGGACTTCGTCCCACGGCAACTGCCCAGTGAGTAAAATAGTGTTCCAATGTTTCTTATTCAGATGGTAGCCTGGTAAAACTGTTTCATATTTATCTCTTAAAACAACCGATAGTTGCGGATCACACTTCAAACTTATACGTACAGGACTGGAACCTTCGGCAATTAAAGCAAACATTTTATCGCCAGTTTTATATACTGCCACACCCTTACCAAAGGGATAGTCAAGTTTAGTATTTGGCATACTTAGAACATAATCTTCTACTGTTTTATGATCAATATTCTGCATCTCAATTCTTAAAATTATCCAAATAATATTTTAATTCTGAGACTGATTCTTCAATATCGTCCAGTGCCCGATGAGTTTCTTTCTTTTTAAACTTTGAGTCGAATTTACCTTCCATAACTATCTTCCAAGCACTTACATCAAGCATTCTATAATGTAAAAGTTCTTCAACTTCCGGCCACCATTTTCTAATGAAACGCCTGTCTTGATGAATACTATTACCCGCCAAAACAGCCGGTTCGCTAAAATTTTGCTTAATAAATTTTACAAAATCATTCGTCACGCTTTTTTCGCTTGGTGCTGAAACAACTCGTTTTATAAGTCCACTAGCGTTATGGGTATTTCTGGCCCAATCGTTCATTTTTTCCAAAATAGCCACGTCTTGATGAATCGCTGACTCAAATCGTCCTAATTCCTTAAACTTAAAATTTGTTACGATAGCGGCAACTTCTAAAATCCTGTCCATTTCTGGCTCAAGACCAGTCATCTCTAAATCTACCCATAAAAGTTTGGTAGTAACCATATGCTTCAAATCTGTCATCATTAAATTATCGCACAAATTTAAGTTTTCTTTTTGGCCCAAGCAGCTATGCGGTCAGCCTCTTTTTTATCACAACTTAAAATTATTCGTTTGAATTTATGTTCATCCGTTTCAATAAACAATACGTTATGGACAAACGGGTTAATAAAGCTATGGGGATTTAAAAGATACAAAAAATCCCAACCTTCTTCTGTCCAAAAACTACCAGCAATTACTCGTTTTGGAATTCCAGCCCCTGGTAAGCGAACCTCCCAGCGACGCCATTCACTAAAAGTTTCGCGCCATTCACAAAGTTTGATAATACTTTTTGGTACTACTACTTTTGCTCTTATGGACAATATTTGTTCTTTTCCTTGTAACTTGATAATCAATTCATCTTTATTTGTTTGCAAAATCATAATTTGCTCCTTGGTTTGTCAGGCTTAAAATCAAGGGCTACCGAATTTATACAAAACCGCATTCCCGTAGGTTGATCTGGTGCATCATTAAAAACATGTCCTAAATGCCCATCGCAATTTTTACATCTAACTTCAACACGCTCCATACCGTGGGAGTCATCCTTTAACAACTTTATTGCATCACTATCTACAACGTCATAAAAACTGGGCCAGCCGCAATTTGCATCAAATTTTTTTTCACTCCCAAACAAATTTACCCTACATGCGGCACAAATATACATTCCGTCCCGTTCGTTATATAAAAAAGCACCGCTAAACGGTGCTTCTGTCCCTCGCTCCCTTAGAACAGCATATTGCTGCGGTGTTAACTCCCGCTTCCACTCAGCGTTCGTTTTCATAAGCTTAGTATAGCTCTAAATTCAATCAAAAACGAGAAATTATTTACTGTCTTTTTTTTCTTCTTTATCTAGTTTATCAAGCCTAAAACCCTTGACCACAAAGTAAATAACGGCAGCAATAGCCGTCAATTTAATTAACGAAGAAACTACCGCACCCCAGCCGATACTTAAAGGATGACTACCAGTTGTAATAACCCAAACGTAGTCTTGCAAGGAACTTCCTTCGCCCATAATAAAGCTTAGTAAGTAGCCAACTATTGGGTTAATAATTTGATCAACCAAAGAACTAACGACTATAACAACCTGAGTACCGATGGCTAAACCAATAGCCAAGCCAACAACACCTTGTTGCCTTATAAAGTCAAAAAAACCTGTCATTTGTTTGTTCTTCATTACTTACACCACGAAGCTAAAATTACTGCCGGTATTATACAAAGTAGTATATTATATCCGGCCGTTATCCATAAGAGAGAATTCATTCTATTTTCAAAAAGTGCGTGCATAGTAGTCGTTGAGACAACCAGACCGACTCCAACGAGTAGACCTAGACCTAAACCATCCCACCAGCCAGAAATACCAATAAATTGTTCAAGTAAACCAATAGCAACCACCAAAACTGCAGTCCAAAATAACGTTGCAAGCATCAACCACCCCATACTTCTACTTTGCTGAAGCTCAACTTTTGTTCTACCAATAGTTGCAATCCATGGTCTACCAAACAAAAAATTACCATACCAAGCAACACCGAGTAACACAACAAGCCCGATACTTATTGCTACTGCCCACCAGTTTAGATTTCCGAATGCAGTTGCGAAATCCATCTGATCTAGCCTCCTTTTAGGCTATTGTACGCTAGTTACAGAAAATAGACGATTGTGCCTGCAATTAGCTATCTATTTTTGCTAGAAAGTCTTGAGCGCGATATCCAATAATTCTTCGCTTATCTGGATCTATTTTTTCAAGTTGTTTAACAAAGCCTTTGGTATGATGATTTTTTGTTAATAAGCCTTTGTGTTTTTCAACGAAATTCCAAAATAAGCCATCCCACACATCGCACCAATCACCCGCTTCATAATCACTGTTTTTTAGAATATAACTGCTGTCAGAGACATTCTGTTGTGTCTGAAACTGAACGCTTTCACTGAATTTGTCAACACTATAAACATTTGGTATAACCACCCAGTCATATGCATCAATGAACAAGCTTACAAACCATCTGTAAATTTCATCAGGTTTAATTTGACAAAGTACCATGAAATTCACTACAGCAAGGCGATCAAAGTTATGTAAATAAGCGTTTGTAATTACTTTTTGCGTAGTGGTATCTACAGGAGAAATTCTAAGGTTACCTTGCCACCAATCACTACTTAAAGACCTGTTGTGTTGTAATACATTGGTCGAGCGAACTAGTGTACTTTGTGTAACATACAATCCTCTTACATATTCCCTCCACCCTATGATTTTCCTTAAAAATAGTTCTATGCTTGGTAATGATTTCGGATTTTTTTGATAATAGCTAAGAGCAGTGTCAACTACTACTTGCGGAGTTAGTAGCCCGATATTAAGTAGAGCTGATATGCCACTGTGGTATAAAAACAACCCTTGCTTATTAGTTGAGTTTTGATAGCTACTAAATTCACCCAAGCGTTGTTGAATAAAGTTATCAAACCATTCGTTAGCTTCCTCGTAGGTAGTCGGCCAAAAAAAACTATCCAATTTACCAGGATTATTACCGAAGTTTTTTTCAACCCATTTTTTAGCCTCAACAACATACTCGTTATTACCAAACCCATTAAAACCTAGTGATACATGGTTCGGAGCTGTGGTTTTATTATCGCTTTCATTAAAAATCCATTTTCCACCCACAGGCTTATATTTCTTATCGATCAATATGTTGAATCGTTCTCGTTGCCATTGGTAAAAATCTTCAAAACTATTTTTTGATTTGTCGCTAAAGTATCCACGTACCTCTCCACTTCTGAGCATAAAGCTCGGGTTTGGTTCTACCCGAAGCTCAAACGGAGATTTTATTTCATTTTCAAGCGCTTGATTAAATCTTGCCTCTATTCTGTGGTCTGTCGGATCAAACATATATACGACCTCCGCCCCCATTTTTTGAGCTGTAATAAGTGGCGCGGCGGTATGTTCTAAATTATTTAATTCGATGTATTCAACATCAATATTTGCCGGCCACAACACCTGCTCTACATACCACCTCATACTTGCTTTATGAAGAACTAGTTTTTGTTTATGCAGCTGGTTGGGCCATTCTCGATCTGTTCCAAAAAATAGTGGTTCCTCAACGACAAAAACCATATCGACTTGCGGAAATATTTCTGGTTTAAATAGTTGGTTTGGATACAAAATAAGTGCAGACTGTATACGCTTCACAAAAAATTTCCTTTTTGAACTGTTACTTTTGGTATTGTATAACGCTTATGTTTTTATGGCCAAATTACATTTCTTCAAGCGTATCAATACCCAGTAAATTGAGCCCATTTTTTAGAACGCTGATATATGCACTCAGCAACGTTAGCCTTCTTGGCTCATCCTCAGCTCCGAGTATTCGTTCTTTTTCATAAAATCGGTTGAACTCTTGAGCAAGCTCGTACAAATAAGTACAGATTTGATGTGGATGTAAATTTTGAGCTGCTTCAAGTAAAACATTCCCATACTCATCAAGTTTTCGTACCAACGAACGCTCAGGCTCAGTAAGTGTGTAGTCATAAAGCCGAAGTGGCTGTTCAGAACTTTTTTTTATAATCGAGACAGCTCTGACATATGCATACTGGAGATATGGCCCAGAATTTCCAAGAACGTTTACTGAATCTATTGGGTCATAAATAATATCGCCGCCTATCCGCTGTTTTAAAAACGAATATTTCACAGCCGCTAAAACTGCGCTTTGATTATCTTTACCTGTGATAGTTTTATTCGCCTCAGCAGCAGAATTTAAAATATCGTTAGCGCCCACAACATTGCCTTTACGTGAACTCATTTTTACGCCGCCACTTAACCTAACAACACCGTGGGTTAAATGAATTGTTCGTTCTGCGGGTTCTGGTAAAAATTTTCGAGCACTCGACAGCACAACTTTCATGTATCCAGCTTGTTCGTTAGCAGTTATTACCAAAGATTTATCAAACTTGTAATCTTTCCACTTTGTTAACAATAAGCCTATTTCTTTGGTTTCATAAGTCGGTAATCCGTCTGAATTAATAAAAACTCTGTTATGCAGATTTTCCTGTTCTCCGTCAAAAATTACCGCTCCGTCACTTTCTTTATAAGTACCGGCTTGCTGTTGTTCCCGTACGGTTGTTAATCCAAGTTCAGTAACTTCACTTTCAGGAATAATTCTATCAAATTCAACTACACCTAGTTTTTGGTATAAATCTTTAAAATAATCGTAACTCCATTGTCTGCAGGTCCAATAAATTTGTGCAAAATCACTTACCTTGTCGTTTAGCTCAAACAGTTGATAAACTTTTTTATTAACTTCTGTTATTTCTTGTTTTAATTTTTCATTTTCTTCGTAAGCAGTATTGCCTTCTACATAACACTGACCAAGCCACTGGGCTCTTTCATCTTGATTTATTTCATTTAGTTTTTCAGGTAGCTCTCCACCAAGTTTTTCTACAATTGCCCACATCGTTTTACCAACGTGTAAACCAACATCACCACCATAATTAAGACGAGTCACTTTTGCGCCTGTAGTTTCTAATAATCTTGCAATGGCATCTCCGACTAGGGTCGTATATAAATGTCCTGCGTGTAGTGGCTTAAAGGGATTAGGATCAGAATATTCAGCTAAAATAATTTTGTTTTTGTTAATTTCACTGAACCCAAACTTCTCTTTTTGCTCAATGATAGTTTTGACCATATTTTGATAATAATCATCTGCAACCCTCATATTAATAAATCCAGGGCCAGCAATTGTTACTTCTGTAAAAAGAGTGTTGCTACTTAGCTTTACAACAATTTCATCGGCAATTTCGCGCGGGTTTTTTCCTGTTTTTTTTGCAAGCTGCATAGCAATATTAGTACTAAAATCACCAAACCGAGCTTCTGGCCTCGATACCACAACCTCAAACGCTTGATCGACAACAAAACTATCCACTGCCATCTGCACCGCTTGAATTACCAATTTCATATCTGTTTATTGTAGCTTATTTCAATCGAAACGGCTTAAATAATTCGGGCTGGTTATTAAATTGTCTGTCTTGAATTGATAGTCGTTAATTACCGTATTTAGCTGATCTTCACTTAGGCCAAGTGCGTTGTAAACTACAAAAGGCTCCATTACGTTCATTCCACAAAAAGCAAGTGTCCCATGATGTATTGGATGAAGCATTTGTTGCATGGTAGCTTTGTGCTTGCCGTTTTCTTGATAAAACTCTTGTGGGCCTCCGGCAACCACACACATAAATGCCGATTTACCTCTTAATAACCCTTGTTCATAAATTTTGCCACCATCCCAAGTTACTCCCATAGCAAGAGCCCTGTCGAACCATCCTTTTAAAACAGCAGGCACACTAAACCACCAAATCGGTGTATGAAAAATAATAAGGTCTGCTTGTTTAATTTTTTCAATTTCACCTAAAATATCAGGCGCAAATGCCATGCCGTTATTAGCTGCAAATTTTTGTTCAAGCATGTAGTTAAAGTGCTTACCGGCGTTTATAGTAAAGTCGAATTTTTCTGCCTTAACTGCAAATCCGCTTGCGTACAAGTCCGTTTCAACGACTTGGTGCCCTTGTCTCATCAAACTACTTACAGCCACATTTTTAAGACTACTGGTAAGTGATGTAGATTCGTGATGAGCATAAACCGACAAAATATTCATTACGCTTATGATAACCTACTCGTTTAAAGAAAACACGTGAAGGATTAGCGAGCTATTTGTGTGTT
>CAZAXJ010000021.1:0-9428 GCA_964489075.1 uncultured Candidatus Saccharibacteria bacterium | reverse complement strand
TGTTACTAAAACTTCATGTGCTTTCTCGCCGTGTCTTGTACCGATTACTTCTGTTTCAGTGTCTGTGTTCTTGTATTCTTTGATAGCTGTAGCTAAAGTTTCTATTGTGGCTGCTGGTGCTTTTTGTACAAACAAATCGCCTTGATTGCCATGCTCGAAAGCAAAAACTACAAGATCTACTGCGTCAGCAAGCGTCATCATAAATCTTGTCATGTTTGGATTGGTTATAGTTAATGGTTTCTTTTCATCAATTAACTTATAAAACAGAGGTATGACTGAGCCCCGAGAACCCATAACATTTCCGTACCTTGTTAAGCAAATAGTGGTCTTCGAATTTGTGCCTAGCTGCCTTGCTTTTGCGACAATGATCTTTTCCATCATTGCTTTACTGGTACCCATAGCATTTATTGGGTAAGCAGCTTTGTCTGTACTTAGGCAAATTATCTTTTCAACTCCATTGTTAACTGCCGATGTTAGAACGTTGTCTGTACCAATTACATTAGTCTTAACTGCTTCAAGCGGAAAGAACTCACAGGAAGGTACTTGTTTTAGCGCAGCTGCATGGAAAATATAGTCAACCCCTTGCATTACAATATCGACACTGCTCATATCCCTAACGTCACCAATATAAAATTTAAGTTTAGAGTTCTTGTACTTTTTTCGCATATCGTCTTGTTTTTTTTCATCACGCGAAAATATTCTAATTTCTTTAACATCAGTAGCTAAGAAACCTTTTAAAACTTCATTACCAAACGAACCAGTTCCTCCTGTTATAAGCAGTACTTTATCTTTAAACATGTATCTTCCTCACGGTGTTCATTATTTATCAACGCTTTTTGAGTTAGTTGAGCAGCCAACCCTGTTAATATAGTTTAACTTTATAATCTGTTGCTCGCAACTTCGTTACAATATTCAACAATAGTTTTATATGAGCATTTATTTCTTATCTTCTTTATAAGAATACTCAAGCCTAGCAACACCCCCGATATCTTTTCTTCCATCGTCGATTACTCTGAATGGATGAGCCATGTCTCTTATATCTATAACCGCCCCCGATCTGTCCATCACTGCTGCAGAAATAGAATACCTGCCAGGCCCAATATCTAACTTAATGCTGTAAGTAACTTTTGCTTTTGTTAGATTTACTTCTCTTGTGTTACTCCCAAAAACATACTCCTCGTCACTCCTTATAATGGCAACTCCTAAGATGTGTTTTGAAGGATCGAACTTTCCATCCCAAGAAACTTGCAACTTTAGTTCTTCTGAGGGTAGATAAACCTTCTTTTTCTCTAAAGGTTTAATAATAAGCTTTGAGTTTTCCGTATTTTTAGTATTTTGTAGGGCTGCTTCTTGAGCATCATTATTTGTGTTCATGTCTGAATATTTTTCAGCAACACTATCTACTGAACCAATGTGATTTATATTTCCATCGTTAATTAACATAGCTCTCGTGCAAAGATTCCGAACAGTATTCATGTCATGCGTCACAAGCACTACTGTTTGCTTAGTTCTCTGGTATTCTTCAAATATTCTAAGGCATTTCTGTTGAAATGCTTCGTCACCAACGGCTAAAACTTCGTCAAATATAAGGATGTCGTTTTTAGCTTTTACTGCAATAGAAAAAGCTAACCTAACCTGCATCCCCGAAGAATAGTTTTTAAGTTTTTTATCCATGTGTTCGCGCAATTCAGCAAAATCTACAATTTCATCATAAATTTCGTCAACTTGCTTACGCGTAAAACCCAAAAGCGAAGAACTAAGGTATACATTATCCCTACCGCTTAGCTCTGGATTAAACCCTACACCAAGTTCGATAAATGGAGTCAAGTCTCCCTTTATTTCTACCGCCCCTTTGTCTGGGGTATATACTCCTGCAAGTATTTTTAAAAGTGTGCTTTTACCACTTCCGTTACGTCCTACTATTCCAAAAAATTCACCTTTTTTTATTTCAAAATCAATACCATCAAGTACTTTTTGGCGCTTTTTTTTATTTTTTTTACCAACATTAACAAAAAGCTGTTTGATAGAGGTGTTTTTATTTTCTGCAATATCAAAAGATTTATGCAAATCATGAACTTTTATTGCAATATCGTCATTCATTTATATATTCTCCGCGAACCACTTTGCCTGATTTTTAAAATAAGAACGTGAAACAAATATCGTTACAACTACAATTGATAATGGAATTAAGCCAAACCACAAAGGTGCACAATTCCAAACAGTAACTGTACTTTGTGTAATGGAGACATACCGAGCATCTTGAATAATTTGAGCCATTGGATTAATAAAAAAATATTTTTGATACTGTGCACTAATTATCGATAGAGGATATAAAATTGGGGTAGCATAAAAGGCTGCTTGTAAACCTACCTCCCAAACATAAGTGACATCACGGAATTTTACATAAAGAGCTGAAAGAAAAAATCCTAAAGCCGTAGCAAAAGCAAAAAGCTCTAAAAGAATTAAAGGAAAAAGAATAATTCTCCATGTGGGTTCTACGCCATTTATTATCGCGAATAGTATAACTACACAAAGATTTATGCCTAAGTTTATCAAAGCAGAAGTTGAGGAGCTAAGAACAGTAAGATAACGGGGTATTGATATCTTTCTTATCAGATCGCCTTTACCAACAACTGAACTCATTCCAATTATTGTTGATTCGGTAAAGAAATTCCACAAAACTATACCTAGAAGAAGATAAACAGGATAGTGCGGAACTCCTTCGCCAATTTTGAACACATATGTAAATACAGCGTAGAGAATTACAAACAAAAAAAGTGGGCGCAGCACTGTCCACAAGTACCCAAGCACCGAGCTTTGATATCTAACCTTAAAATCAGCGCCTACCATCTCGCGCAAAATAGAACGGTTTTTTACTGAAAGGTATCTCATATATCCGAACAATTATAACATCGATATCAGTTATGGGGTGAACTCTAAGATAATTTGCTCTTAAACCCAAAGAAACCATAGAATGTAATTGTGAAAAGAATTGCCTTAATTAGAAACTCTCACGCTTTAGATGTCGGAGGTGCTGAAATTTTCCCTGTCAACCTAAGTAAAATTCTTGAGAATAATAATTATGAGCCTGTTATGTACTCTTCAAACAAAAAAACATTGTTATTAGCAAAAACATCAAAAATAAAAACGATTCATTCACCATGGTGGTCATTCCAAAATTTTAGTGGATTTAAAATAATCCTATTTCCAGCTTATGTAGTTTGGATAATTATGCTTATGGTTTGGTACTTTTTTTCTTTTTTAAAAAATCGAATTGAAGTAGTTTACCCACAAAGTCGTGACGATTTTATTGCAGCAACTTTGGCAGGTAAAATCCTTAATAAAAAAGTTGTTTGGTCGGACCATGCAGATCTTAAACATATATATATGAATCATAAAAAATGGTACAAAAACCCCGTCGGTAAACTAGTTTATTTTTCAAGCAAGCTTGCTAGCATTGTGATTGTTGAAAGTTTTAGCGAAAAAAGATTAATAGAGCGATCACTAGTTAAAGCTTTACCAAAAAATTATAAAGTAATACATATAGGAGTAGTCGATTCATATAAACCAATTGAACGACACGGTAATAAATTAACGTTGATTTCTACTTCAAGACTCGTAAAAGATAAAGGTATTGGGGAGTTGATAGATGCATTTACGCTTCTAAATAACTCGAATGTAGTACTTAAAATTTGTGGAGATGGACCGGACGCCACTCAATTTAGAACACAAGCAAAGCATGCTAAAAATATTGAATTTCTTGGGCATGTCGAAGACATAATATCTCAGCTATCGAACTCGGATATTTTTTTACAGCCAACCTACCACGAAGGGTTTGGACTTTCATTGGTTGAGGCTGAAATGTGTAGTTTGCCTATTATTGCCAGCAGTGTCGGAAGCATTCCAGAAATTGTTGAAAATGGTGTAAGTGGAATTTTAGTCGAGCCAAAAAATACAAAGTTATTAGCCGCTGCAATACAAGATCTTATAGACAACCCTACAAAACGAAAAAAAATGGGCGAAGCTGGTCGACAAATATATATTGATAATTTTCAGTTAGATAAAATTGTTAAAGAAAGTTTTTTGCCATTATATGAAAAATAAGAGAATCATTATTGGGTTTGACGCAAATCCCGCAGCTCAACAGAATTTAACTGGAATTGGTGCTTATACGCAAAGGCTAATGTATGCTTTGGCTAAAGAAAATGAAAATATTGAGTTTGTTGGTTATTATTTTGATTTTTTAGGTAAGAAAAATCCAAAAAATTTACCTCAGGCTAAAAATATTAGTTATAAAAGAGTTATTTTATATCCAGGAAAAATAGTAAATTTACTAAGAAGATTGGGTATTGATTTACCTGTAGAACTTTTTTTGAAAACAAAGTGCGACTATTTATTGTTCCCAAACTATTTATCATCGCCATCATTATTTAAATCAAAAACTATTCCGGTAGTACATGATCTTACGCATCTTTATTATCCTGAATTTATGTCTGATAAAAACCAAAACGATCTTAAAAGGTTTTTGCCTAAAACATTGTCTCGGTCGAGTTCTTTAATAACTGTTTCTGAAAGTACAAAAAAAGATGTCATAAAAGAATATGGTTATGAAAAGCCAATTTTAGTAACACCTATCCCTTACAAAAAAAATACAAATGTTGAGATTATTAATAAGCCAGAACTTATAAAGAAATATGGCTGTAAAGAAAATTATATTTTGTTCGTAGGCACACTAGAGCCTAGAAAAAATATAATTAAGTTATTGGAGGCATTCGAGCAATCTGATTGGCTGAATAAAGATTTTTCTTTAGTTCTCTGCGGTGGAACGGATTGGAAGTTTGAAGAGGTTGTTAAAAAAATCGAAAAGCTAAAGCAAAAAGGATTGTCTATTGTACATACAGGTTTTGTGGAGGCAAGAATGAGGGACAGTTTATACGCACATTGTTCTGTCTTTGTAAGTCCATCACATTATGAAGGGTTTGGTATGCCACTATTAGAAGCCCTTTCTTACAATAGGCCGCTGGCCGTTAGTGATATACCTATATTCCACGAAGTCGCTGAAAATTCAGCTATTTATTTTGATCAAAATTCCTCTGGATCAATTGCAGAAGGCATACATAAAGCACTAACTGTCAAAACTAGTTCAAAACCAACTTACTTGAAGTTAAATTGGGAAATTATTGCAAAAGGCTTCTTTGAATTTATCAATAATAAAATTCTAAGAAGTAAATAGTATAAAATAAGCGCATGGCGAGAATTGTTATTGATGCGCGGGAGTTGCGCACTAGTACTGGGCGATATGTTGAACGCCTACTTAATTATTTGCAAAAAATTGATACTGAAAATGAATATAAAATTATTTTAAAACAGAGTGATTTTGCAACATGGGAGCCAACAAATAAGAACTTTAAAAAGGTCGCGACAAGTTATAAAGAATTTACTTTTGGCGAGCAGCTTGGTTTTAAAAAACAAATTAAAAACTTAAAACCAGACTTGGTTCACTTTGCTATGGTACAGCAACCAATTTTGTATAAAGGAATTGTTGTAACCACTATGCACGACCTAACTACTGTTAGATTTAAAAATCCTAGCAAAAATGTAATGGTTTTTTGGGCAAAACAACAGATATATAAGTTCGTAAACTGGTATGTACCACGTAAAAGTAAAGCAATAATCACACCTACTAAATTTGTTAAGAACGATATTGCTATGTTTGCAAAAATTAAGCCAAATAAAATTACAGTTACTTACGAAGCAGCCGATGCGATTACAGACAAGCCAGAGGCTGTTGATACTTTGCGTGGTAAAAAATTTATATTTTATATTGGCCGCCCTACCCCGCACAAAAATTTAGATAATCTGCTTGGTGCGTTTGAGCTTTTGTTAGAAGACAACCCAGAGCTTGTATTGGTTTTAGGCGGCAAAAAAGATGTTTTATATAAAAGATACGATAAAAAAGTTAAAGAAATGGGCTTAAAAAACAATGTTTTGTTTACGGGCTTTGTAAGTGAAGGGCAGTTGCGTTGGCTATACCAAAATTGCAGAGTTTATGTGTTTCCTAGTTTAAGTGAAGGTTTTGGGCTGCCTGGGCTAGAAGCTATGATGCATCGCGCGCCAGTAGCCGCGAGCGAAGCCACATGCCTGCCAGAAGTTTATGGCGATGCAGCACAATATTTTAATCCGCAAGATAAGTATGATATGGCGCGTACAATAAACGAGCTACTTACAAATACTCGCTTGCGACAACAAATGACCATTGCCGGCCGCAAAAAAGCCGAAGAATACAGCTGGCAGCGCATGGCCGAACAAACGCTAGAAGTCTACAAAAAAACCTTGAGCTTTTAATTGATTTACCCAACTCTGAGGTGCATAATGGTTCAAATATGAGTGCGACAAATAAAAAGGTTTTTGTTCTTTCTGGCGCTTTTTTTGCTTTATTAGCTTTTATGCCTACAATTGCCTTAGCACAATCTTTTGGCGGTACAAGCTCTTCTACGCTATATACACCTACAGGCTCGAGTACGTTTCAAAATTCTGCATTATCACAAGGTTCCACTAACACTTCGCAAGCAACAACTACTCTTACTGCACTTCAACAAACAGCTGTTACATCTACAATACAGGTGGTAGGTGCTCCAGCGAGTGCTCCAAGTACAGGTAGTAACTCTAGCTCTATGGAAAATACTACAAACGAAGTTGTAGTAGTCGCATTTATTATTGGGATACTTTCGTTCGGAGTTCTTTTTGTTTTACTCCGCCAACTAAAAAGTAGTAAGTAGTAAAATTCTTGTGGATAACAGATTGTTATTGTTTACTGTTTAGCTCATAATAATGCGCAACATGAGAGCTGCAAAAAACAAAAAATCTGCTAGTTGGTGGGCAAAAAATAAGTTTATTGTTTTAGTTGTGGCTGCCTGTTTAGTTGCTTTTGTGTTGTTTGGATTTTTGTACTATCAAAGCCAGCGCCCAAATTACCGAGATTTAGAAAAAGAGTTTAGTAACTTACAAATACCTAGCAACTGGCAGTTGGTTAGCGAAAGTAGTTCGAAGGGCTGGATGGGTTTATTTTGCTTCACATCCGGAATAGACGAAGCCTGCCCATATAAAGATGTACTCTTCTCTTTATCTTCTGATGAAAAAAACTCTCAAAGCGATATAGCGTTTTTATCACAAATTGAATCA
This sequence comes from uncultured Candidatus Saccharibacteria bacterium, assembly GCA_964489075.1. Taxonomy (GTDB): domain Bacteria; phylum Patescibacteriota; class Saccharimonadia; order Saccharimonadales; family CAIOMD01; genus JBBRSL01. The sequence continues at coordinate 2,246 of CAZAXJ010000021.1, read as the reverse complement.
ACTGGAGGATTTAGTAATGTAGACAAAAATCTAGCAAATTGTTCTAAAAATGTTGAAAACTATTACTGTATTTACTTTGCTGAAAAAGGAAAAATTAAACTAAGGTTGTCTATTGATAGTAGCGACGAAAATAAAAAACTGACTATTCGTCTCGAATAGATGAAAATGAAAGCTAAAAAACTCTCTTTTTTGTTTGTTGCCGTATTTTTACTGTTTTTGATCAGCCCCTTTAGATTTGCTGGAGCAAATTCGACTGAATGTAATAAAACTTTGTTTTTGTTTGCTAGAGGTTCGGGCCAAAATTCTGGTACAACCAAGACAGATACATTTTTTAAAGATTCCGGCACGTTAAGCTCTGAGGCTCAGGCAATAAAGTTTTTTGATGAAATGGATAAGCGAATTAATGGGTCAAAAGAATTTATCTCTTTACATAACTTTGATAATAAATATTCCCCTTTTGGCTACAAAGCTGTTGATGTTCAAGAAGGTTTTAGTAACAGCTCTAAGCACCGCACCGATACTCCACTTTTATACTACGAAAGCGTAAAAGATGGGGTAGCCGAATTAACTGGATACCTACAAGAAAAAGTTGCCTCTTGCCCAAACCAAAAAATAATTCTTGGTGGCTACAGCCAAGGGGCACAAGTGGTTGGCGAAACACTTTGGAGATTAAACGTATCGGAACGCGAGCACATTACTTATGTTGCCTTGTTTGGCGATCCAAAATTCAATACAAAATCGGCTGGTAATCCTTTTAAAAGCGGTGATTGGGTTAGGGGGAATAATCTTTATTTGCAAAGTGGAATATTGGGCCCAAGAAGTAATTACAAACCTAGTGGAATTACCAGAATGGGTAGCTGGTGCGATTTAACTGACCCAATTTGCACAGGCTGGTTTTTGAAAGGCACTACTCCTTCAAGGATTATTGCTGATAAGTTTTTAGGCGTGCATAGTACGGTTTATCAAGATAAATGGATACCACAAGCAGCAAATGAAATTGCCGGTTCAATAAAAAAGGCAAATGAAGAGGATACAAGTTTTACTAAAGGAATTTGGATCAATAAAAATTCTCCGACAAACAAGCTTGATGCAATGGTAGTTATAGATATTAGCGGTAGTATGAACTGGCAGCTTAGAGAACTACAACGGAACCATAAAAAGTTTATCGAAGAATTGTATGGAAAAAACTGGGACACACGAGTTGGTTTGGTTGCCTATAGCGATGACCATAAAATACCTTGGATGACACCTTATTTCGCAAAAACTATCACTAATTTAACTACTGATCGCACAAATTTTTATGATGGACTGCAAAGTTTATACGCGATTGGTGACAACCCAGATGATCTACCAGAAGCTATGTATTCTGGCTTAATGGAAGCCATGAAAGAACAGAACTGGCGCCTTGGTGCTCAGAAAAAAATAATTGTTATTACTGATGCCCCTGCTCACAACCCAGATACAGGACCAGAAAAATACACATACAGCCAAGTTAAAAAATATGCTTTAGAGCTCGACCCAGCTGTAATTAGTGGTGTGAGCGTGCCGAGTAGCCCTGCAAAAAATGCAATAAATAATTCCTCGCTACAACAACTAACTGCTACAACGGGTGGCATTAATACTACTGCAAACTTTAGTAATGCCGAAAGTATTACTTCCCTCCTATCAAACCTAAGGCAGCTAGATAACACGCCAGTGGCAATTATTGAGGGCGATGAGCAAGGTTTCGTTAATGAGCCATTGTATATAAGCGCAGGAAGCTCATATGACCCAGATGGTTCAATTATTGAATATAGTTGGGACTGTAATAATGACGATGTTTTTGAAACGACTACCGATAGCCCTTCTCATTCTTGTGATTACTCAACACCATACAGCGGGTACATTGTTGTTCGTGTTAAGGCAGAAGATGGCGTTAGTGCTAAGGCAATAGTGTGGGTTGATGTTGCCGGCAATAAACCTAGTTCAGTATTACCAGATGCGCCTATAGCAATAACTGAAAGAACAAGTGAATCATCGGCTAAAATCACTGTTACAAATCCATACCTAGGGCAAGGTTTTTTTGCACAGTATGATAATGAAGGAAATTTGTTAAGGATACACGATTCGCCTGAGGTTGTACTTAATAATATTGGCAAGGATGAGTTTGAAGTAATTTTGAGTACTATAAACGAAAGTGGCGAAAGCGAAAAACAAACCGTAGCAGTGCCCGCCTATGTAGCACCTCCTGAACCAGAACCAACCAA
>CAZAXJ010000020.1:7062-9838 GCA_964489075.1 uncultured Candidatus Saccharibacteria bacterium | reverse complement strand
GCACCTCCCTTCTTATAAAGTGCCGTCAAACTCGACTTTAATAGTTCCTTTTGTTTGTCCAACTCCTTTTGTGCAGCATCCAGCTCGACATCAAGTTGCTTTAGTTTTACATTTATAAGATTAATTTGAGTATCAATCTGGGCAATCTGTAAGTCATACTGTGCAATTGTATTCTTTAGGCTATCTGCTTCTTGAGAGAGTTTTTGTGCCTGCGCGTTATTAGCATCAATCTGCCCCTGTAAGGCATTTGCTTGCGCTCGAAGTTCATCAAGCGTTAAAGCCTTTACCGGTTTATTTTCTAACGCCAAAAAAGGAACAGTAAACGCACTGAACAAGAAGACGAAAGCGATAATTAATAATGATACTTTTTTTGACTTTTTGATTTTCATAACGGCTGCAGCTTCGTTACTTTCCACTCCTTATAATCTAGCATAAAAAATGCTTATGGTCAAGAGACACTTACGCTTAATTATTAAATTACCAATATTGATAAATATTCTTCTAGTTGTTTGTAAGAGTCTTGAAATAAGTTGATACATAGTGATGTGAACATTGAGAATAATAGTCACATCATAGGAATATTAAGCAGGTTAGGTTACCAGTGTTTAAGTTTGAGGTGCTTCTCCATCGCCAACATCGATGAAATAACGCCAACCAAAATACCAGCCATAATTGCCGCGCCGTACATCCCAACTATAGTGGTTGGAGATGTAAAAAACTGGAATGTTTCAGCAAATTCAGCCTGATTCGAGATCTTTTCGCCTAACCCAAACACACCTGCCACAACCACACTCGTAGCTACGATACCGGCGATAACACCATACATACTTGCTTCTACCAAAAATGGCCCACGAATATAGCCTGGTGTCGCCCCAATTAATTTCATGATTCTTATTTCTTCTGCCCTAGTGAAAATAGCCATTCGAATCGTATTAAAAATTATAAGTACCGAAACACCAGCAAAAATTGCTGCTGATACAACACTGGCAAGCGTTATAAATCGCTGTGCCGCGCCAGCTCGATCAATTGTCTTTTTTACGTCCGTTTTACCAAGCGTAACACTGTCAACTGTATCTTTAAATTCGTTTGCTTTTGCCAATTCTCCGACCTGCTGGATTTTTGAAAGATTGCTAACGCTTACATCAAACGAAGCCGGCAATGTACCAGAGCCGACTAGCGCCAAACCTTCAAGTAGTTTTTGATCATTTTGAAAACTTTCGGTAAAAGCTTTTTGGGCATCTTCTTTTGATGTGTAAGTAACATCCGCGACATATTCATTAGTTACTAAGGTACGGCGGAGTTTATCGATATTTTCTTTTTGGGCATCATCTTTTAAATAAACAGATACTTTTAAGTTTTTGGAAAGTTCAGTTATCGCGTTGTTTGCTGTTACGTTCAAAATTGTTGCGATAAGCATAATAACAAGCGCAACTATCATAACAGCAGTAGCAGCGACTGACAGCCAAGAATTCCGAAAGAAATTTTTAATTCCCGCCTTGAAAATACGACGTAGCGTTATAAGTTTTCGTCTCATAATGTACGGTACTCCCCACCTGCCTTATCACTTACAATTTGACCATCTTTGATGGTTACCACGCGCCGTTTTAGCCTGTTAACAATTTCTTGATTATGTGTCGTTAATAGCACTGTTGTACCGTATTTGTTGATTTTTTCAAGAACGCGAATAACATCCCACGCATGCTTCGGGTCTAAATTACCTGTTGGTTCATCAGCGATTAAAATCTTGGGTTGCCTTGCAATAGCACGGGCGATTGCTACGCGCTGCCGTTCTCCGCCACTCAATTCACTCGGAAAACTATTTTCTTTGCCCTTAAGTCCAACGATATCTAAAACGCGAGGCACGGTATGTCTGATTTCGCGGTTACTCATACCCACTACTTCTAGCGCAAACGCCACGTTTTCGAACACGGTTTTATTTGGCAAAAGTTTAAAGTCTTGAAACACTACACCGATTTTGCGACGTAACATTGGTATTTTTCGGTCTTTTAGTGTCTCATAATCAATTCCGCCAACAATTATCTTGCCACTAGTAGGCTTTTCTTCTCTTGTTAAGAGTTTTAATAGTGTAGACTTACCGGCTCCACTTTGCCCAACTATAATGACAAATTCTTTGGGTTCAACATGCAAAGTAATACGTTTAAGCGCCGTACCCTTCCTGTTATAATTTTTTGTTACTCGGTCCAAAAGGATCATACTGCTTTTGATTATAACAAATTCTGCAGCTTAGCTACCGCGTTACTTTTTCTTATCGGGGCTTATTACTGTTGGATTTGAAAACTCATCCCGATCTACTTTTAGCTCTGAGCCAGGTGTATTAACATCATTATAAGAATTAAAATCATCAGTTTTATTAAATCTATCAAAAATAGAACTAACGTAAGGTATCCATTTTCTTCTAAGAATAATTGCGATAACCATTATTATGATTAACAATATACCTAGCCCAATAAAAATAGTTCCGATTGATGATTTTTGCTCACTAGTTGTAGATAATTTTTCGTTTTGCACCGACATTACTTTAGTGACTTCACTTTGGCTACCATCTTTGAAGTATGTTCGTTGTGTTATGGTGTATGTTCCATTTTCTAGTAGTTTTGTATCAAGCGCAAATGGTGGTTCTGTAGCTGTTTGAATCAAGTCCTCGCCATTATAAAATTCCACTTTTTCAATTTTGGCCTCTTGTTCTACATCCGCGATGTTTCCTGCATCGAGTGTTGCCAGCCCGCTTACTGTGTCATCTACCGCAACGTTAGCT